>CAIRHD010000199.1 GCA_903878265.1 uncultured Bacteroidales bacterium
TCTCTGTGTATTATCCATTATCTTTTTTTTGGTTTACAAAATTAGTGATTTATGCAAATCGTTGTTTTTTTAGAATATCGCCTAAAATCTCTGTTCGCCCAACCTTTATTTTTGTATAATTCGCAATTACCCTATTTCTAAAATACTTTGGTCAAGTATTTAAAAAGTTTTTTGTTTTCATTCATCCAATTGTATAAATCAAACGACCACAAAGATAACCCTATCCCTTAATTATCTTAACCGTATTTAATTGTTGTTTGGAGTAGATTTTTAAAATATAGAGGCCTTTTTTCAGATCGCCAAGGCTTAAAACGGATTGGTTATAAAAGGTTCGTAGTAAAGTTCCGGTGATATCAATTAATTCGATTTTTTCGGCTGGGGTTGCCAGGTTGATGTAAACAAAATCGCTTACCGGGTTAGGGTACAGGCTTACACCTGATTGCAGGTTTTGGATACCGAATATTTTATCAATCAAAATGCTGTCCGAAATGCTTTGGCATCCGTATTTATTAAACCCTTTTACATAATAATAGCCTTTGTTTTGGGGCTGGATAGATTGGGCATTTGAAAACCCGGGCAACAACTGCCCTTCAAAATACCATTGAACCGAATCGGTATTGGCACCGTAAACCCAAATAGTATAGTCGAACCAATGCAGCGAAAGCTTTGGGGTGGGATTAATATGTACGGCAAACGTATCGGTGCTAAAACAACCGCTTAGAGTATCCGTAACCTGCACCTGAAATAGCTCCGAATCCTTTTTTCCGCCCATAATTACAAGAATCATTGGTTTTGTACTGTCGGAAAGAGAAAGAGCAGCGGGAACTGACCAGCTATACAAATATTTTTCATCAGCAGGGGTGGAAATCGAAAGTGTATCGCCAAAACAAACTGTCCCTATACCTTCGATTTGGGCAATGGGTTTGGGATAAATTACAATATCGGTAGCCGGGACCTGGTTTTCGGCAAGGTCAACCTGAACAGTCATTTCGGGCACAGGGCAGCGGGTGTTTTCGTTAATCAGCACTGTATAAATGCCTTCGGTTTTTATAAATAGTTGTTTTTCATCATCATGGTTCAACTTTTCGCCGTTGCGAAACCATAAGGTATAGGTTGCATACTGGTTTTCAATCGAAATCAGGGCTGAATCGCCATTGCACAGTATGGATGGGTAGGAAACGGCAAAACTATCAACACTTGGGCAAAGTATAGCAGTTGTATCAATAAGCTTGGTTAAAAAGAAATCAGGATCATTGTTGCCACTATGGTTGTTTATGGTATGATTTCCAAAACTGAGTTGTTCGCTGCAATAGTCGCCTGCCATATACATAGTATTGCCGGCAGACCGCAACCGCAAACCTTCGTCGTTGCCTGTGCCCTGTGCGGATGTTAGCCATTGGGGAAACCCTATTTCGTTAAATTTAACAAGTGCAGCATCCCTGCCGCCACTTGAAGTAAAATGTAAATGGGCAATATTAAAAGTATCAGATAGGCCTGCAGTTAAATAAACACAGTTATCATCGGATGCCAAATCGAGTCTCCGGCGGGTAAAAGCGCCTTCCCCATAACTGCTGACATTTAGGGCTTGATCCATAAGTTGATTGTTCAGCAATTTGCCGCTTGCGCTAAATTTTGTAACGGATATTTCTTCGCCGGCAGACCCATTACCCGAAACCCAACGGCTTGCAACTATAACTTCCCCAGCCTGGTTGGCGGTGATTGAATAGGTTTCGGACAATAATGGTGCATTTATGGTATTTACCCATTGCAACTTACCCGAATGCGAATACTTGATGATGCAGCCCAGGTTGCCTTTTGGGCTGTGGTATTGCAACGTATCTATTTCGATTACGCTTCCGCCAAAAAAGCCTGCAATATAAACGCCATCGGGGTTTACAGTTATATCGTAAATGAATTCGTTGGAAATGCTGCCCGGATTTTTTACCGAAAGCACTTCGCCATCGGGCGAAAGTTTGATGAGCAGCATATCGGAGTAGCCACCCTCCTGCCCTCTCACAAAGTAAGTAGAATCGCCCAGGATAATCCTGTTTTTAAAATGCCCGCCCAAATATATATTGTTGTTTGAATCCAGTTCGATAGCATTCACATACGAAATGCCGGTGTTGCTGATTGTGCCATAGTCCTTTCCCCACAAAAGCCCGCCATCCTTATCGAATTTCATCAAAAAAATTCTTGATTGAAGTCCGCCAGCCAGCGTAATACCTTGAAAACTGAACCCGTGCGAATATACACCTGCAAGGAAAACATTGCCATCGGGGTCAATGGCAACATCAACCCCATATGTGTCAAAAGTCCCGAAGTTTACTAGCCAGCTTAAAGTTCCCGCATCAGAAAACTTAGCAAGATACGCCCCCGATTGAGTAAAAATAGTATCGCCAGAAGTTGGCCCAAAACCAAAGTATCCGGTGAGGTAAACATTGCTATCAGCATCAGATTTTATACCAATGGCATGATCTTCGACCCAACTACCGGCACCATAAGCCCATTTAAACTCCTGACTGTATATACTGTTTATGAGCAAAACAAAGAATAGGGAAACCAGTAGTTTTTTCATTTTGGTGGGCGTTTAACATTGCTGATTTATTGTAGCTAAAGCTTCCTTTTCCATTGAGTTAACAGTATTTATTCTAGTTGCTCATTTCAGGCTTCTTTGGCTTGGAGTTTCTGGCGACTCTCCTTGTAACCTCTCACCTTATCACCCATCCCACATTTCACCGTTCCCTTTCCATCAAGCCTGCTGTATAATCCCTAAGCGATTCCATGGCTTCGACTGGCAAACTGATGGACGATAGGTTGTGCAATGCTCTTTGATAGTAGTCGTCAATTTGTTTGCGGGTATGTTGTTCTATATTCAATTGGTTAAAAATATCCCTGACTTTTATAACTTTTTCGGTATTGTTGTGGTTATTTGATGTGTAAAGTTGCTGGAAATAATCACTTTGTGGGCCAGCCGATTCAAGGGCTTTGAGGTACAGATAGGTTTTCTTGCCAGCAATAATATCGCCGCCGCTTACTTTGCCAAATTTTACCTGGTCGCCATACACGTCGAGCAAATCGTCTTTCAACTGAAAGGCCAAGCCAATATTGATTCCAAAATTGTAAATATGTTCGCAATCCGAAGGCTCGGCATCGGCAATAATAGCACCTGTTTTTAGGCTTGCAGCCAGCAGCACGGCAGTTTTCAGCCTTATCATTTCGATATAATCGGTAATGCTGACATCCACACGCTTTTCGTAATCCATATCGTACTGCTGGCCTTCGCAAACTTCAATGGCAGTTTGGTTGAACAGTTCCACTACCTGCGAAATTGCCTGTGGCCTTGTGCGCAACATATATTTGTTGGCCAAAGCAAACATGGTGTCGCCGGCCAAAATGGCAACATTGGAATTCCATTTCTTGTACACGGTTTCCTTGCCACGCCTAAGTGGGGCGGCATCCATAATATCATCGTGGAGCAAGGTGAAATTATGGAACAGCTCAATGCCGATGGCAGGGTTTATGGCATCGTTGATTTCGCCACCGAACATCTGGCACGATGCCAGTACCAGCAGCGGCCTCATCCTTTTTCCTCCGAGAGCAAGCGTATATACAATCGGATCGTAAAGATCAGTAGGGTCCGATGGAAACCGGATCCCACTGAATGCTTCGTCGAGGCGGAATTGAATATCTTGTATGGGGTTCATTATCGGCTTTTTATTCCATTTCGGGTAAATTCATCAGATAAATGCCATAGCCACTTTTCAATAAGGGTTTGGCAATTTTTTCTAATTGTGCCCTGTCAATAAATCCATTTCTGTAAGCAAGTTCTTCGATGCAACCAATCTTCAAACCTTGTCGCTCTTCGATAACCTGAACAAATTGTGAGGCCTGAATCAAGGAGGCAAATGTGCCGGTATCGAGCCAGGCAGTTCCTCGGCTTAGTATGCCAACTTTCAGTTTGCCTTGCTCCAAATAGTAGCGGTTTACGTCGGTGATTTCGTATTCGCCACGAGGGCTTGGTTTTATGTTTTTGGCTACTTCAACCACGGTGTTATCGTAAAAATACAGTCCTGGAACCGCATAATTCGACTTTGGCTGTGAGGGTTTTTCTTCTATGGAAATGGCATTCAAGTCATTGTCGAACTCAACTACGCCATACCTTTCGGGATCCGAAACATGGTAAGCATAAACCACGCCGCCCACAGGATCGCTATTTTCCTGGATAAGCTTTTGCAGCCCGGTTCCATAAAAAATATTATCACCAAGAATCAAGGCAACTTTGTCGTTCCCAATAAATTCTTCGCCAATAACAAATGCCTGTGCTAGCCCGTTTGGTATGGCTTGTTCGGCATAA
>CAIRHD010000200.1 GCA_903878265.1 uncultured Bacteroidales bacterium
CCCAATGAATAACCAGAGAGGCTACATTTTGGCAACATTTTTTTCAACCTAACAAATTGGTTTTTTTATTACCCAAATGTTGGGTTCTTTTAACAGAACAATCAAATCCTCGCTTCTCTGTTCCGCTGAATAATCTAATCCTCCCCTTCGAAATACTGCGAAAAAAACTCAAACTTTTCAGCTTGGCTATTAGTAAGTTCTGCATCGGCCTCCGACTTTGAAATAGCAAAGTCTTCAATAAGCCTATCCTTTGCTTCATCAGTTAAACTTTCAAAATCATTAAAAGCATCTAAGGTAAAACCTTCTGTTCCATAAAGTTCGCACAAATCGAAAGCACTATTGGGATCAGTATTTATTTCATAAACCAGGTCCTGAATATTAAACCGGTCTTCTTTTGTAATTGTTACTTTAATATTTGTGTGCATAAGGTTTGATTTTATTAGGTGAATACTATCCCGCCTGAAATTATTGAGAGCAAAGGTATATTCCCAATATTGTCCTAATATTAAAATCCATTTAATTAATGGTTATAAAAAAATGTCTTTAGCGTGAATAATTCATGAGAAATTTCAACTTGTTGAAAATAAGTGTTTTCGTGCATTAGTGGCAATTTTTTGTTATTGCCACGAATACACTAATGCTCAATGGATTCAATAAGTTTATGAATAATTCAGGTTAGCATGAATGGATTTTTTTTACACCTATTGTTCATTTGGCGCATAAAAACTATTGACGAAATCCTATAGGAAGGGGCTGAAAGCTACCCTATTAGTATTTTCTACTTTAGAGTAAGTAGATTTTAAAACAATTCACTCCTCAAGATTTGTTTTCAATCTGCAGAAAACAATATAATTACAGAATACTTCGATCAACTGTCTCCAAAGCAAAATTCCATTAGTGGTATATCAAAAAATATTTGAGATTCTAATGTTAGAGCCATACAATAGCTATCAGGCTATAATTGGTTACTTAAACCCCGCCTGTACTTTATCATAATTTATTGGTTATCAACAAGAATATTGATTCTTAAGCAAATCTATGTATCATCTTCCGTCTCATGTGTTTTCGGCACAGACAGTTCATCCTCGTCGATTAATTTTTCCATCAACGCTTTTTTATCTTTTTGGTTTCGCCAAATCAAAAAAACAATCAAAGAAATTGAAGCTCCTATCACAATTAAAACAACACTCCAGTTTGGTTCCATAACTATTCTTTTTTACGTTAACAATTTCGAAATTTAGTATGCAAGTATTTTGGTCCGTAAAAAGCTGAACTTATTAAATACAGCCTTGGAAATTTATAAATGCAAGCAAACTGCCAAACAGAATCTATCAAAATACCAAAATATTGCTTCACGTTGTCTTTCCTGCTCAGGTTTTCTGACGGTCTGTTTTTGTTGCGGATAAGGGATATCGTGAGCTTGCAAGTGCAAAGTGTAAAACTATTGGTAATCAAATCTCCGTCCACTTCATACTTTCTTTCATTATAAATTCAGTGCCCCAATTGAAACAGATGCCCAGCCAACTAGTTGCCAGTTTTGTGATCAACAGAATTGGCTGTACTGCTTTAAATTGGCTACACCTGCAACATCACTTATCAAGATTAAGTTGTGCTCAATATCCAGACTATTCCAGCAATTGCTCAGGCAATAAATTTTATCCTTGTATTTTAATGTAAAAGTACCTTTATTGTATTACCGCAATATTACATCTATGTTAATTTTTTATTAACAATTGGCACAGATATCAATAATTAGAGAAAACAAACCCCGCAACCGAGCGTATCTTTAGCAATGGGGAGCAAATATTTTGGAGTGGAGAGCTAACATTTAGGAGTGGGGAGCTAATCCAGAAAACAAGGTTTACTGGGAAAAGGGAAGATTAGGGGATGTGAAAATGGGGAAATGGGTTACTTGTTGCATGCTTTCCGTTTTTATAACCCTGCCGAAAACCCTTTCAGGGTATTCAAAAAATTGAAGATTGTCCGCTTCAATAAATCAAATTTCCACATAACGACATTTTTCTAACGCCATAAAAACAGCTTTCTACTTATCCGAATAGGCATTTCACTGAATTTGCTTTAATAAAGCAATCTATTAAAATATCTTTGTTGCATATTTGATACAAGGTGAAGGTTTCACCTGATACATACAACCACAAATTAAACAAAAACAAAAAATCGCGTCATGAAACTCAAAAAGAATATTGCCACAAGCGAAGAAGGGTTTGTTTTTAACCCGGGAACTGGCGATTCATTTTCAACCAATCCCATCGGGACCGAAATACTTGCATTGCTCAAGGAAGACAAATCGATGTCTACCATTATTGAGACTGTTTGTGCAAAATATGATGTGGATAAAAACCAGTTCGAGAAAGATCTCGATGATTTTAAATCGCAATTGGTTGATTCGAATATTTTAGAATAAGCCAAGTGGAATTTGGGCCATCTCGAATTCCTAAACTGATTACCACCTGTAAAATAGGGTTTAGTGGTTTGGATTTAGGGGTTAGGGATTCCATCGTTTCTATATTTTACCTTCAACATATACTTACCACTAAATCTTAAAAACAAAAACATATGAAAAAACTCATTTCAATCTTAGCAATCTTAGCATTCCTAACCATTAATACACAAGGCCAAATAACATTGGAAAACAGTTATACCGGGGTTTCTGCCGCATATATCCATTTGCCGGTTGCCGGGTACAAATACTACGTTATGGATGTAGCAAACAGCCAATGCCGCTTGTATAACAACGATCATTCGCTTTGGAAAACCATTAACCTTAGCATTCCGGCCAATTATTATCTATACGATATTCAGTATGTTAGCGAAAATTTGTTCAACACCGATAATTCTATCGAGCTGCTTTATGTTTCCTACACATACAATTCCACCTTGGCATATTATACCTACGATACCCGTATTGCCACCGAAACAGGGACTATACTTTTAAGTCTTCCGGGCTGCGGTTATTCGGCTGTTTATACTGCACAAAGCGGTTCAAAACTTTTGACCTGGATTTATGATTACTCCGTTTCGCCAAGCACGGTTTCAACGCAGGTTTATACTATTCCGGGCCAAGTAACAACGGATATACATTCATCTCCTATCGAAAGCAATTCCATGTTGCAAACAGCATTTCCAAACCCGGCAATAAATTCAACCACAATACCTTACACTTTACCTGCAAATGTTAATCAGGCTGAATTAAAGATTTACAATACGGGCGGGATGGCTGTAAAATCTTATACCGTGGATCATACATTCAATTCTATTTTGGTTCAAACCAACGACCTTACTGCCGGTATTTATGTATATCGCATTGAAGCGGCCAATTTCAAATCGGAATCGCACAAGCTGGTAATCAGCAAATAAACCTTGCTTTGTGAAGAATCAAGTAACGTTAAACAACAAATAGAAAGTATGGAAAAGCAAACCGAAAATACTGTCAAATCCACAAAAAGAAAGGTAGTCATAGCTGTTACAGCTTTAAATGCCATTGATAGCCCTGGGCCAGGAGTTGCCGTAATCCGCGCAATCCGCGAATGTGCCGACTTTGATGTGCGCATTATCGGACTTAGCTACGAATCGCTCGAACCTGGGCTATATATGCACGATTTGGTTGACAAAACCTACCAGATTCCTTATCCATCGGCAGGCACAGATAGCCTGATGGCGAGGCTGATGCAAATCCACGACAAAGAAAACCTCGAAGTGATAATCCCAAATTTTGATGCCGAACTTTTTAACTTTATCAAATTAAGGGACAGGTTGAAATCAGTTGGTATCAGTACTTTTTTGCCAGATTTGGAGCAATTTGAAGCCCGCGACAAAATAAAACTGTTCGATTTTGGAAAGAAACATGGTTTGATGGTTCCAGAGGACAAAGTTATCTTTCAAGTGAAAGATTTGGAAGAAGTTGCCGAAAAGCTTGGTTATCCAATGGTTGTAAAAGGTAAATTTTATGACGCGATAATTGTAAATACATTGGAGCAAGCGCAAAAAGCGTTTCACAAAATACAGGCAAAATGGGGGTTGCCAATTATTGTACAGGAATTTATTAACGGCACCGAAATAAATATTGCTGCTTTAGGCGATGGCGAAGGAAATGCAATCAGCATCATCCCAATGCGGAAACTGTATATTACCGATAAAGGTAAAGCCTGGGCGGGTATTACCCTCGACGATACTTCATTTATCGAACTTGCACGGAAATTCATAAAAGTAACCAAATGGCGTGGCGGTTGCGAACTGGAAATTATGCAAAATGCGAATGGCGACCCGTATATCATGGAAGTGAACCCACGGTTTCCGGCATGGATTTATCTCACCGCCGCTGCCGGGCAAAATCAACCTGCTTCGTTGGTAAAAATGGCCCTCGGCCAAAAAGTGGAACCTTTCACCGAATATGAAGTCGGAAAAATGTTTATCCGCTATGCCTGGGATTTGATTACCGATATTACTGAATTCCAACAAATTTCGGTTAAAGGGGAATTGGAAAGGAAAGTGAAAAGTTGAAAGTGAAGAATGTAAGATACTCAATTTTTCAATTTTCTAATCTCCCACTTCCTAATTCAACAATAACAAATTAAAACAAAAACTATCATGGAAAAGCTTAGATACGAAAGGCCGATCATTAAAAAAATGAATGCTGGCTTAATGAACAAATTTGGGACACGCACTGAATTTGAACCTGTTACCCACATCGAAAGCGTGTCGGTAAAGAGCCTTATTGCCGATTATGGCTCACCACTGTTTGTTATTTCCGAAAAGCAAATCAGGCGAAACTATCAGAGCGCAAACCGTATTTTTAAAACACGCTATCCCAAAGTGCAGTTTGCCTGGTCGTACAAAACCAATTATATGAATGCGGTTTGCAAGGTGTTCCATCAGGAAGGTTCATGGGCTGAAGTGGTCTCGGGCTTCGAATACCAGAAAGCATTGGGAAATGGCGTTCCGGGAAACAAGATTATTTTTAACGGACCCGACAAGTCCGACGAACAGCTTATTGCAGCGGCCCGTAACAATTCGTTGATACACATCGACCATTTCGACGAACTTTATTCGCTAATCAGGCTAAGCGAAGAGAACAACCTGAAACCCCGCGTAGCCATTAGGGTAAATATGGATACAGGGATTTATCCTAAATGGGATCGTTTCGGTTTTAATTTCGAGAATGGCCAAGCCTGGAATGCCATTACCCGAATAATCAACTCCGAAAACCTTGATTTGGTCGGCTTGCATTGCCATATCGGCACATTTATGCTTTCTCCTTCGGCTTATGCCACGGCAGCAACCAAATTGTGCGAACTTACCTGGAGCATAAAAGAAAAATTTAACAAAATCATCCAATACATCGACCTTGGCGGTGGATTCCCATCAACCAATACGCTTAAGGGCGCATATCTGCCTGGCTCCGATACCGTTCCTTCTATCGATCAATTTGCAGATGCTATTACGGATGTTATTCTCGGATTTGGTTTTAGACAGGAAGATTTGCCTTTGCTTATACTCGAAACCGGGCGGGCGTTGATTGATGATGCCGGTTATTTATTAGGATCGGTGTTGGCTTCCAAACGGCTTTCCGACGGGAGAAGGGCTACCATCCTTGATTTTGGTGTAAATTCGCTGTTTACTTCATTTTGGTACGACCATAAAGTTAGCCCTGCACAAGCTTTCGGCCAACATACCGAAGAAATGGTGTTATACGGGCCACTTTGCATGAATATCGACATCGTCCGCGAAAGCATAACAATGCCATTGCTCGAAAAAGGGAACCATTTGGTTGTGCATAAAGTTGGAGCTTACAATATGACCCAATGGATGCAGTTTATTACGCTAAGGCCCAATATAGTGCTTATCGACAAAGAAAACAACACGCATGTAATCCGCAAAGCCGAAACTTTGGAATATATGGAAATGAACGAGCAGGTTCCAGAATATTTGAAGCATAACCCGCTGAAATAGAAATTTTTGACTGATATGAAGAACGCTACGTTTCAAGTTGTTTAATTTGGTAAGCGATTCCTCAATTTCAGTAAAATAATAATAAACAATCGTATAATGAAACGTACAATCTCATCCTTGTTTATCGTATTGCTGTTTAGCGCAAAACTATCGGCGCAAAGCGGCTTCTACGATTTGAACACCATTCAGCTTATCGAAATCACTTTTGCGCAAACCAACTGGGATTATATGATGGATACTGCCAAGGCCGGTTCCGAAGGCTTTATTATGGCAAGTATGGTGAAAATCAATGGGGTGGAATACGATAGCGTTGGCGTAAAATACAAAGGCAATAGCACTTACCGTCCTAATCAGGTGAAAAACCCCTTGCACATTGAACTTGATACGTACAAAACTCAAGACCACGAAGGTTTTACCGATATTAAACTGAGCAATGTATTTAACGATCCTTCCTTTTTGCGCGAGGTTTTGTCGTATAAAATTGTCAGGAATTATATGCCTGCACCGCAATCCAATTTTACAAATGTGTATATAAACAATAGCCTCATTGGTTTATATACCAATTCTGAATCCATAGGCAAAAAGTTTGTTGACAGCCATTTTGGTTCCAAGACGAATTCTTTTTTCAAATGTAACCCCATCAATGGGGCTGGCCCGGGAAGTTCGGCGTTTCCTAACCTGGTTTATTTAGGAACCGATAGTTCGCAATATTATAGCCGGTACGAACTTCAGTCGGATTATGGATGGTACGACCTGATAAATCTTTGCGATACGCTTGCCAACCATACAACGGCAATTGAAAACACTATAAATGTGAACCAGGCACTTTGGATGCTGGCTTTCGATAATTTGTTGGTCAATCTGGATTCGTACCTTGGTGGGTTTGCCCAAAATTATTACCTCTACAAGGACGATTACAGCCGTTTCCAGCCTGTGGTTTGGGACATGAACGAATCCTTCGGTAGGTTTTCGATGACAGGTACCATCAATTTGCCTAATACCACAACGAAACAGCAAATGACCCATTTGCTCCACCTCACCGACAGCAACTGGCCTTTGGTCAAAAACCTGCTTTCAAATCCAACCTATAAGAGGATGTATATTGCGCATATAAAAACAATTTTGGCCGAAAATATTGCCAACAATTTGTATTATACTGATGGCCTGGCTCTTCAAACTTTAATTGGACCATCGGTAAGTGCTGACCCCAATAAGTTCTATACGTACACCAATTTCATCAATAACCTTACTATTGATGTGAGCGGTGGAAATGGTTCAGCACCAGGGTTGACCAACCTGATGAACGGGCGGAATACCTATTTGAGCGCTTTGGCTGATTTTACTGCTACCCAACCTGCTATTACTTCAATCGCGGTTTCAAACAACCAGCCAGCGATCGGTACTTTGGTTTTTATTACCGCTAACGTCACAAATGCAAGCTCATCAGGGGTTTACATAGCTTATCGCAATGCAGGATTCTCACCGTTTTTGCGTGTTCAGATGTTCGATGATGGATTACACGGTGATGGCTCTGCCAGCGATGGGGTTTTTGGTGTCACAATTACTGTAACTTCAGGTAAAACTGAGTATTACATCTTTGCAGAAAATGCCCAGGCCGGAATTTTTTCGCCCCAACGTGCCGATGTCGAATTTTATACGCTTACTGCACAGGCATCAGCAAACGGCAATCTTGTAATCAATGAATTTTTAGCTTCTAATGTTTCCACAATTGCCGATCAGGATGGTGAGTTTGATGATTGGGTCGAATTAAATAACCTTACTGATCAGGTGATCGCCCTTGACAGTGTTTACCTTTCAGATTCGTATACCAATTTATTGAAATGGAAATTTCCTGATGGAACTATAATACAGCCATATAACTACTTGACAGTTTGGACTGATGATGATGGGTTGCAAGCCGGGCTTCATGCCAGTTTTAAACTTTCAGCTTCAGGCGAAAGGGTGGCTATAACACACGCGACCTCTGGTGTTATTGATAGTGTATCGTTCGGAGTACAAACCAACGATGTTTCTATGCAACGGTGTCCTGATGCAAGCGGTGATTTTATTTTTGCAAGCCCCAGTTTTTCGGATACCAATAATTGTCCTACTTCAATTTCCGAAGAATTATTCAGTCCCAATTTCTCAGTTTTCCCTAATCCTTGTGTTAAGTATGTTCACATTCAATCGCCTGATTTGGTGATAAATACGGTTAGGGTTATAAATATGGTGGGACAGGGAGTACTTCAGCAACATGGTATCAATTCTAATAAATTGGATGTTGATTTTACCCATCTTCCCTGTGGTTTGTATATCATAGTCCTGAATGATATTGTTTATCATAAGGTTATAAAGGAATAGAATACAGGGAATTGTCCACACAATTGAAAAATGCAGCTAACAAATCAGTTATGACTACCCAAAAGGCCTTAGGCACATTCCTCAATACAATACTGCCAGCCACGCTGAACAGCTATTCTGTTATTTTCTTCTTTAATAACCCGTGGTTGGCCGCCATACTGATGACAGTAACTTTTTTTAATTTTTTTGCTGGGTTGAGCGGTATGGTGGCAGTTTTAACTACCGTGCTTATTGCCAACTCGATGGGTTTTGATAAAATCCAGTTAAAAAAAGGACTGTACAGTTTCAATGCGCTGCTCACAGGTTTGGGTATGGGTACATTTTTTGATCCCGGATATGTCTATTTTAGCTTGCTCTTGCTTGCCGCATTGGTGTCATTTATCCTCTCGGTAACGCTTGGCAGTTGGTTGGTCAAATATGGTTTGCCACATCTTAGCATCCCATTTGTTGTTGCGTTTTGGTTCATCGTCATGCCTTCGTCGCAGTTCGAAAACCTGGGGCTTACCCAGCGCAATATATACTGGATGAACGAAATGTATGCCATGGGTGGAAATCAGATGCTCAAATTTTTCCAAACCATCGACTCGCTTCCCATCCATAACGTGCTCGATATCTACCTGCGGTCCATGAGTTCGATATTCTTTCAGGATAATCTGGTAGCCGGTTTGTTGATTTCCTTGGTTTTGCTTGCAAGTTCGCGGATTGCATTTTCGTTGTCAGTTTTCGGGTTTCTTTCGGCATATCTGTTTGCACATTTTTCGGGTTCCGAGGCCGCAAGCATCACCTATTACAATATTGGGGCCAACTATATAATGGTTGCCATTGCAATTGGTGGTTTCTTTGTAATCCCATCCAAGTATTCGTACTTATGGGCGGTTTTGTTGGTGCCG
>CAIRHD010000201.1 GCA_903878265.1 uncultured Bacteroidales bacterium
CGTACAAAACACTTGTTTACGGGGGATTGGTTATATCTATTGAAGATACGTTGTATAAGAATCTTTTATGGGACGATATTTTTCTGAACCGGCTTGGGGATTCGTGGGATGGCAAAGCGCATAATTTTATAACAAGCCTTGGAATGGATGTGCCTGCTGAAGCTGCTGTACTAAAGATTTATTTTTGGAACATCAATAGACGGGAATTCTCTATTAATAGAGGAGAAATAAAAATTTACGAATTAACGGAAATTAAACCGAAAAATGGTATTTAGAGATTTTTCAGCACAACTGCTCTGGTACACGAAGGCACAAAACTGCAAAGAACAGGCTTGTTTCCGAATTTGCGGCTTTTATCCATCAACTTGAGTAAGCTGACGACAAATCGTTAAGCAAAATGATGCAGATAATGAAATAGTCATCAGTTTCTCTGATGGCTTTTTTGTTTCCCGGCAATCCTGTCCAAAAGTCCTCTGTACCTAATTCAGGTTCTTAAAATTGAACTATTCTGGCAGAAGTATGTTATATGCAATTATATGCATATTACAAATTTTAAAATTGCATTTTATCCTATCGCTTCTTCTATAAAAATTTCCTGCTCAATTGCTTAATAGGTACTTGCACTACTTTATCCACAATAATTAAAACCCCAAAGTAATATATGGAACGACGTAACTTTTTAATGACCACCGGACTTTTTGCAGCTTACAGCGCATTAGCCCCAATTGCAATGGGCTCAACCCAAAACACCCCTGTTGAAGAGCTTTTGAAACCGGTACTGTTGCCAGCTATGCCACCTATAGATTTTAAAGGAGGGATGGATATACGTGTCTGGATGCGATCATCCATGACCAATGGCTTGTTTTCGAGTGTTGAATGTGCAGTTGGACCAAAACTTATGGGTCCTGCCCCTCACCACCATCTGGCCCTGGACGAAATGATGTTTGTATTAGAAGGCACGGCCAGCGTATTGGTGGGCGATGATATAGTTGAAGTGCAAGCTGGTGGCTGGCATTTGCGACCAAGGCTTATTACCCACACTTTCTGGAATGCTTCGGATAAACCTTTGCGTTTTGTTGATATGTATTTCAATCAGCCTTTTGAGGAATACCTGGAGCGTATTTTCCATGAACTTACGCCCGAAAATGGTTACCCTGATGGCTCAGAAAAGAAAGGCAAAGAAATAAGTTTGTTGGACGAAAAATTTGGCCTTAAATATTCGCCAACTGCATGGGATGAAAGGAAAGCAATAGCTGATAAATTTGGATTGAAGTAGGATTGTGTTATATCCTGTTCTCATTCAGGGTTTTGGATTTAAAGTTGGAGGTGGGTACTGGATAATAGCCTTACTATTAATTTAGTGGGTTAAAATATTTTGCTGGAAGTCTGCAGTAAGAAGCATTGAGAGAACTAATCGTCGATTCTAAAATTGCACTCGGCGTGCTCTGATTTGTGAATAACAGATTTTACACCAAAAGGCATATTCCTTCGATGCAGCTATTCATATCCAAGTATTTAGCACACAATAAACGAATACGATTTGCTGCGGGTTATCAACATCCTCCAGATAGAAGCCGGACTGATTGCTGATGTTCCACAAAAAATGTATGGACGAAAAACCATTTTGCCCACACCCATTTCAATTCATAAGCTTATCAGTATCTTTGTGGCCTATATCACAGGAGGAAAGCCATGAGAGATACCCATACCAACCCTATTAAACGTTATACCGTTACTTCGGCTTTGCCTTATGCCAATGGCCCGATACATATCGGGCACCTTGCAGGAGTTTACATTCCGGCTGATATTTATGTCCGTTTCTTGAGGGCCAACCTCCGCGATGTTTTGTTTATCGGAGGCAGCGACGAACACGGTGTTCCAATTACCATAAGGGCTAGGAAAGAAGGTGTTACCCCTCAGCAGGTTGTGGATAAGTATCACGAAATAATCAAAAAATCGTTCATTGAATTAGGGATTTCATTCGATATATACAGCCGTACTTCAGCACAGGTCCACCACGAAACCGCTTCCGCTTTTTTCAGAAAACTGTACGACAACGGTCAGTTTATTGAAAAAACAAGTGAACAATATTACGATGTTGAAGCCCAGCAATTCCTTGCCGATCGCTATATTACCGGCACTTGTCCGCGGTGCGGCAACGAACGCGCGTATGGAGACCAATGCGAGGCTTGCGGTTCCACACTGAACGCTACCGACCTGATAAATCCCAAATCGGCGCTCAGTGGCAACATACCTGTGATGAAAGAAACAAAACACTGGTACCTGCCACTCGATCAGTATGAAACATGGTTGAAAGAATGGATTCTGGAATCGCACCACGACGATTGGAAAACCAATGTATACGGCCAATGCAAGTCGTGGCTCGATAGTGGTTTGCAACCGAGGGCCGTTACACGCGATTTGGATTGGGGCGTAAAGGTACCGGTTGAAGGTGCCGAAGGGAAAGTGCTTTATGTGTGGTTCGATGCTCCTATCGGTTATATTTCCGCTTCACGCGAATGGTCGGCGGAAACCGGAAAAGACTGGGTTCCCTATTGGAAATCAGCCGACACCAAACTGTTGCATTTTATCGGAAAAGACAATATTGTTTTTCATTGCATCATTTTCCCGTCCATGCTCAAGGCTGAAGGCACATATATTTTACCTGAAAATGTACCCGCCAACGAATTTTTAAACCTCGAAGGTGACAAAATTTCAACTTCAAGGAATTGGGCGGTTTGGCTCCACGAATATTTGGTGGATTTTCCTGGAAAACAGGATGTATTACGCTATACTTTGGCAGCTAATGCTCCCGAAACAAAAGACAACGACTTTACTTGGAAAGATTTCCAGACACGTAACAACAGTGAATTGCTTGCTATTTTTGGCAATTTTGTTAACCGCACATTAGTGCTGACGCACAAATATTTCGGCGGTGAAGTACCAGCTTTGGGCGAAGTAGCAGAAAGGGATAAATTGGCTATGGCCGAAATTGCCGAATTTCCTGCGCGGATTGCTGCCAGCATCGAAAATTACCGCTTCCGCGAAGCCTTAAACGAAATGATGAACCTGGCACGCCTTGGCAATAAATACCTTACCGAAACAGAACCCTGGAAAAACTTTGCAACCAACCCTGAAAAAGTAAAAACTAACCTGAATATCTCGTTGCAGGTTTGTGCCAACCTTGCCATACTGTGTGAGCCTTTCCTGCCATTTACTTCCGCACGGTTGTTAGAAATGCTCAATACGGAATTGCGGCCTTGGGAGGATGCAGGTTCATCAGAATTATTGAACGAAGGACATAAACTTAACCAGCCTTCGTTTTTATTCGACCGTATAGAAGACGATGCAATTGCTGCTCAAATCAAGAAGCTTACCGATACAAAAGCTGAAAATGCTGCCGAAAATGTTGTAGTTGCCCCACAAAAACCTGAGATTTCGTACGACGATTTTACAAAACTGGATTTAAGGATTGGCACTATTATCGAAGCTGAAAAAGTGGCCAAAACAACCAAATTGCTCAAACTTACAGTTGATACCGGAATAGATAAACGCACTGTGGTTTCGGGCATTGCCGAACACTATTCGCCCGAACAGGTTATTGGTGTAAAAGTAGTTTTGCTGGCTAACCTTGCCCCTCGCAACCTGAAAGGAATAGAATCGAAGGGCATGATACTGATGGCCGAGAACAAGGACGGGAAACTCTGTTTTGTTTCCCCAACCGAAGCTTTTGGGAACGGGAGCGAGGTGAGGTAGGTTAAGGCGACATAAAAATGTAATGCCTATCGGATTAAGTTTTAATCTTATCCTGTTTTTAAACTACTCGTTGGCAACATTTCTTCTTTCGGGTTTACGCAATTCTTTCTAATATTGAAATTGTCTTTTTCAAATGACAATAATTTGAACAAGGCAACTGGCTCATATCATGATGCTTATATTGGCAAAGTTAATCCTTAACCCAGCCCGGATTACGTAATATATTTATTTTGAGTCTGTTTACAGAGTCCCATTTTTTTTGTTCAATCGGAATTGGCGTGAGTTTTTTTGCGTAATGATTTTTGACGTGGCTTAATCAGTCAGTGAGTCGTGTTTTTTTGTTTTAAGCCCTAGTTTGAACGCAAAAAACCTTACAGGTCGCGATTTTTGTCAACACTGGACATTCCCCACCATTGACTTGTTTAAACACTGCACTTTGTAGTGATTTATTGCTTAAAAAAGCATCCTGTTCGCCACCACCCTCAGATTGTAGCCCAATATACTCCAAGCAACTTTTGAACAAAATTTGTCAAAACCATCCCACAATACCCTTTGCAGATCAAAACCCCTTTTCAGGTTTGATATCACGGCTTCTGTTGTGCCCCGCCACTTCTTTAATATTTTTTCAAGTTCTGGGGAACTGACGATGTTGCGCAAACTCATGGTTGCTTTGGTGAATACAATATTCGTTATGCCTAATTTCTGACACCCTTCTATATTTGCCTGGCTACAGAACCCACCATCGTTTGATGTTCTCGCTGGGGTACGGCCGTAATTGGCTTTTATGCTTTCCAGGCTTGGCAACAACATCCCTTTATCGCTCGGGTTGCCTTCAAATACTTTATGGTCCAATATCATATTACTAGAACCTCTTGTGATCAATGTTTTATGGCCAAATTCCACTTCTCTTTGCCCTTTCACCAGTATATCGGTATGCGTTTGGAACACAGAAAAAACTTTATCGGCATTGTCTGCTTTTTTGCCTTGTATCTGCAATTTCTCCGCGTTGCGGTACACTTTGATCATCAGTGGGATAAACGAACATAATTCTGCTTTGCCTTTTAACGAACTGTCCCTAACGGCTTTTCAGAATTCAAGCACAAGTCCTTTCAAAACAGAGAGATAAGGGCTGAACAGGCTGGGTAAATCTTCTTATTTCGTATTGTTGATGTCGTAATTGAGTTTCTTTGCTGCTTTGCGTTGTTCATCCAACCTATCGTTGTCATCTTTTTTGTCTTTTTTTATTTTCTTCAATAGCCGGGTGGCAGTTTTTATGCAATCAAATATAAAACTGTTATTGTTTGGGTAATGGACATTGGTCTCTATGTTTGTACAATCGGTACTCACCTTGTCCACTGACTCTATCCCCTCTTGTATGGCTATGTTGTTCACCGAAATGATTCTGGACTTGATCGAATCTGCTTTGATCTTGGAAATGTATTTCTGCATGACAGAATAGCCGTATCCTTGGTTCTCTTCCAACCTCAAGAACATAGAACATATTCTTGAACCATACATATCAATCTCTAACTACCTATATGTGTGACTCTTGATATCCTTATAAATCGCAGCGCGCAAAATTTGCTCTATCGAGGGAGAGTCCTTGAGGCCAAATGGGCTAACTTTCATCCCAGATAAAAACATCTGTACTTATCCTTTTGACGAAATCGGGGTTTTTGTCCAACAACACATCGAAAAGGGCTAATTCGAGATGTAAGCCCCAAATAGGGGTGTCAAAACGCAGCTTTAGGTCGGTGTAGAGTTTCATGCTATCTTATTTTTTAGCTAAGATATTATATTTCAATGATATATACAAGCTATTCAAATTATTTCTGACTAAAAAATCAGATCTAATTAGGAGAATAGTTACAAATTATTAAATAGTGAGTCCACTCCGAAAACCCCTAAAATGAAGAAATGCCACTTGGTGATGTGTTGAGCCTGCCGAAACAACACCATGACACAAAGGTTCACAAAGTCTTGTTATTCAGAACTATAAACTTCGTGAAATTAGCGAAGCGATATCACGAACTCAAAAAAAACAAGCAATTGTGAGTAAACTCAGAGATTTTGTGCCTTTGTGGCAAAAAAGCTTTACAGAGTGGATTCAAAAAGCTGAAAATAAAATTTGAGTTTCGGCATATTTCAGGTTGCCTCATGAATTCCTTTCAGGCTGTTTTGGAGCCAAAAAATGGTGTTTGCAAAAATACTTGTTTGATGTGGAGCCGATTGATGTAATTTTTTTATAGCTAACATCTTGCATGGTCTGCAAGTGGACAGCATATTAGTTAAAAATAAAATTTTAAAGCGGATTACCTTGATTTCCATCCGGTATTGTTTCTTTGATCCATTAAAATCGGGTTGGTCAAATCAGTTTTCCTGTGATCCAAAACATGAAAAGACTTATAGCTTTATATCCAACCTATCACCCAACGGTTTGTTTATAGATTCACGGTGCATGGTCGATTGCCCCGTTGTAAAGCAATGTGCCAACAATACAATAAATTCAGTATTCATTTACCGAAATCAGTAAACAAATCAAAGCCAGGCTTGTTTTTTAAACAAAGAACGGCTGATTGAAGTATTGCTATGCTTTTATTATTACTAACTTTGCCCGCTTAAGTTCATTTAAACCAAAGATAAATAAGAGCCTGAACAAACCAAATAAATGGAAAAAGATCAGAACAATATACTGAAGGAAGTTACCAACAGCGATTATAAGTACGGCTTTTATACCGATATTGAAATGGACACGGCTCCAGTCGGATTGAGCGAGGATACTGTACGGTTTATTTCTGCAAAAAAAAATGAGCCTGAATGGATGCTTGAATTCCGATTGCAAGCTTACCGCCATTGGCTCACCCTTACCGAACCAACTTGGGCACACCTTCATCACCCACCAATCAATTATCAGGATATAATTTTTTACGCTGCCCCAAAACGAAAAAAAGAATTAAAAAGCCTCAATGAAGTTGACCCGGAATTGATCGAGACTTTCAACAAATTGGGCATTTCGCTCGACGAACAGAAGAAATTGAGTGGCGTTGCAGTTGATGCGGTTATCGACAGCGTTTCGGTTAAAACCACTTTTACGGATACGCTTTCAAAATATGGTGTTATTTTTTGCTCTTTCAGCGATGCTGTGCAAAACCACCCCGATTTGGTAAAACAATATATGGGAAGCGTGGTGGCGAGCAACGACAATTATTTTGCGGCACTTAATTCAGCCGTTTTCAGTGATGGCTCGTTCTGTTACATCCCTAAAGGCGTGCGTTGTCCAGTCGAATTGTCAACCTATTTTCGTATAAATGCTGCCAATACCGGTCAGTTTGAGCGCACGCTGATTGTAGCCGACGAAGGCGCGTATGTTAGCTATATGGAAGGTTGCACAGCACCTATGCGCGACGAAAACCAGCTCCACGCCGCAATAGTTGAAATTGTTGCCATGAAAGACTCCGAAGTAAAATACAGTACTGTACAAAACTGGTATCCAGGCAATAAGAAAGGCGAAGGCGGAATCTACAATTTTGTTACCAAGAGGGGTATCTGCAAAGGAAGCCATGCTAAAATTTCCTGGACGCAAGTCGAAACAGGATCAGCCATTACCTGGAAATATCCAAGCGTGGTATTGATGGGCGACAATTCGGTTGGCGAATTTTATTCCGTTGCTGTAACCAACAATTTCCAGCAGGCCGATACTGGATCAAAAATGATACACCTCGGTAAAAATACCAAAAGCACCATTATTTCCAAAGGCATTTCAGCCGGACATAGCAACAACAGTTACCGCGGATTGGTGAAGGTGATCAAGCGGGCTGAGAATGCGCGAAATTTCTCGCAGTGCGATTCTTTACTGTTAGGCGACAAATGTGGGGCGCATACTTATCCCTACATAAAAGCCGAAAATCACACAAGCATTATTGAACATGAAGCAACTACTTCGAAAATTTCGGACGACCAGCTTTTTTATTGCAAGCAACGCGGAATTAGTTCCGAAAGCGCCATTGGACTCATAGTGAACGGATATGCAAAAGAAGTACTGATGCACCTGCCAATGGAATTTGCCGTTGAAGCACAAAAGTTGTTGGCCATCAGTTTGGAAGGAAGCGTTGGGTAGGGGAATGTTTGATGTCGGATGTTCGATGTGGGATGTCGGATTTCAACAAAACCAAATACCTCTAAACCAATCAACAACTCAACAACTCAACCTATCAACAACATAAACCCATTATACAAAATGTTAATTATCAGGAATCTAAAAGTTTCCATTAAAGGAAAAGAGATTTTAAAAGGAATAAACCTCGAAATAAAAACAGGAGAAGTTCATGCCATCATGGGACCAAACGGAACCGGGAAAAGCACACTTGCTTATGTAATAGCCGGACGAGAAGGTTATGAAGTTACTGAAGGTGAAATAATTTTTAAAGGCCGAAATATTTTAGGTTTGACAGCCGAAGAGCGTGCCTGCGAAGGACTTTTTCTTGGATTTCAGTATCCGGTGGAAATTCCGGGCGTATCGATAACCAATTTCCTGCGTACAGCAATAAACGAGCAACGCAAATACAAGGGCCTCGACCCTGTTCCTGCAACCGAGTTTCTTGCGCGTATGGAAGAAAAAAAGAAATTGCTCGAATTACAGGAAAAACTGGCCAACCGCTCTGTAAACGAAGGCTTTTCGGGTGGTGAAAAGAAAAAGAACGAAATTTTCCAGATGGCCATGCTGGAACCCTTGCTTGCTATACTCGACGAAACCGATTCAGGCCTCGATATTGATGCACTGCGTATTGTAGCATCGGGAGTAAACAAACTCCGCCGACC
>CAIRHD010000202.1 GCA_903878265.1 uncultured Bacteroidales bacterium
GCACAACAGCGAGTTTTTGTCAGCCATTTTAACCGAGCTTCTGGCCTTGAACCTAAAACTGGAAACGGAAATACAGCAGGAAAGCATGAAAAGGATACTGGCTTCAATTTCGGGCCAGGTACAAACCAAACGCTGGGACGACTTCCAACAACAATATTTGGATGCACACAAAGATTTTTTCGCCAAACTTAACGAAATGCATCCTGGGCTAACCTCTGGCGAGCACCGCCTGTGTGCCATGATCCGTATGAACCTTAGCAGTAAAGAAATATCCGAACTTACCATGCAAAACCATAGGGCAGTAGAAATGGCCCGGCACAGGCTGCGCAACAAATTCAACCTCGAAAGGGAAGATAACCTTAACGCCTACCTATCGCAATTTTGAAGTATTGGCTTAGTAATAAGTATCTCCTTTGGGTGGAAGTTTCTGCCGAAAGTAATCGCATTTTCAATTGTTCAAAGTTCAATGCTTCGCGTTCAAGCGGCCACTGAGCTTGTCGAAGTGCAATGCTTCGCGTTCAAGGTTCAATTGTCCGCTTGCCATCATCCCCACATTTTCAAATCCCCACATTTTCACATTTTCAAATTATCGCATTATCACATTATCACATTACCGCATTACCACATTACCAAATTATCGTGTTAATGTTTTCTATTAGCAAACTAATTGTACTTTTGTACTATGTTTAATATCATTGCCCGTAAAACTTTGTTAGAATATTGTAAAAGCTATCCCTTATCTGCACTTGCTTTGCAAGAGTGGTATCACGAAATGGCACAATATAATTTCAACAACTTTAACGAATTGAAAAACGTGTACGGTAATGCAAGCATAATAGCTGACGACAGGGTTATATTCAACATAATGGGAAACAACTACAGATTGGCCGTAAGGGTTTCATTTCAATACAAGGCTATACAAATCAAGTGGTTTGGCACACATGCCGAATATGATAATACTGACGTTACGGGTACAAATTTTAAAAAGAAACAACCATGAACCTGAAAATAATCTCATCTGAAAAGGAATATCAGCAATACCTCGACTGGGCAGACGAAATGTTTGATAAAAAAGTATTGCCCGAATCGCCTGATGGCGAAAACCTACAGGTAGTGCTACTGCTGATAAAACAATACGAAGACCGCTATTATCCCGTGCCAAAACCAGATCCTATCGAAGCCATTAGAAGCAAGATGCTCGATTTAGGGCTTAAGAATCAGGATTTTGTAGGAAAAATTGGCTCGAAAGGCTATGTTTCGGCAATATTAAACAAGCGCAAACCACTAACGCTGGAACTTGCCCGGCTGTTTCATACCGAATTGGGTATTCCTGCCGATATTTTGTTATCGTAGGCGAAAAACCATATTGTAGGTTTGCTATATTATAAACCTCAACAACAACAGCCATCCTTATATTGGGTGGCTGTTTCTGTTTGCACATATCCCGGACTTTCTATCATAACCTTTCCAAAGCAGTAGCGAAGTATTCTTTCACTATTCACGGGGTGACTGAAAATTCGCCCCGTGAATTCCAAATCGAGCCACGCCCTTTCTTGTAGATTCCCTGATACCGGGTTTTTCGATGCCAGAGGCATTGCATATTTATAAAAAAAATCCAAGCCGATGTGGTTCGACCCCATCCGGGGTCGTATTGCCAATTTATTTACCGTTTTTATACATATTTGAATCCTCTGGATTCTATCTGTTTGGTAGGGCTTATTGCCGGGGCGACTTTTTCGGTCACCCCGACACTTTGCTGTATCATCAGCAAACAACAGCCATCCTGAAATAGGGTGGCTGTTTTTGTTTGCACCATCCCCGAACTTTCTATCATAACATTGCCAAAACAATAGCGAAGCCAGTATTCACGGGGTGACTGAAA
>CAIRHD010000203.1 GCA_903878265.1 uncultured Bacteroidales bacterium
AGTCATGGACGACCTTGTTTCGGAACAGGATGCAAATGGATTTGCCTTTAATGTTAAGATTACACTTCCAGCTGCAATGTCAGCAACTGATGGAGTGTACATTGGATGCAAAATGGTGGAATCACTAAATGTACCAGTACCCGAAGATTTCCACCGTAAATTAAAATATCCCGAAGCTGTTGACGAAGCAAGCGTGTATGTACTTCCTTCGCAAATAGTAGCTATCGGGCCAGCAAATGCCTGTGTAGCTTCGTTTATGGTAAGTTGCATTTGGTCAACCATATCAATACAAGGTACATCGGCATACGCTGTTAGTATAAGGTTTATCGTTCCTGTTTCGCCAATTCCAGGCGTATAAGTCGGATTCAAAGTGGTTTCGCCTGTAAGTATCCCCGTTCCTGTCGGTGCTGTCCACAAAAGGTGGTTATAAAAACCAGATACAGCTGTGTTTGGAGAAAAAGTGGATGTTTGGCAAATTACTGCATTTTCACCAGCATCAACCGTAACCTGGCGTGTAATATTCAAAATCAATGAGTTTGTTGCATCTGCGCAAGCCGTAAGCCCAGCTGCTTTTAGCGTAAGCATCACGCTTCCGTTTAAAATATCATCAGTACTTGGTGAATAAGTTGGGTTGAGGGTATTTGTAAAATCAAAAGTACCCGAAACACCCGGTCCTGTCCTTGTCCATAACAAGGATGAATAATGGGAAGCCGTTGCAGCCGTGAGCGGAAAAACGCTTCCTTCACAAATAGTTGCTGGAGGACCTGCGAAAGCAGATGCAGGTTCATTAACGGTAAGTACAACCTGACTGCTTGCATTGGTACAAGGAGCATTTGCTATGGCTGTAAGGGTTAAAGTTACATTTCCGACTTCTCCTGTGCCAGGAGTATAGGTTGGGGTTAATGTTGTATAGGAATCTAAGGATCCGGAACCGTTTTCTGTCCATAAAATGCCATCATTATTCGACACCAATCCATTTAACATGTAAGTCGAATTTTGACAGACGGAAGCTGGTAATCCAGCGTTTGAAGTAGGATATGGAACAATTTGAATGTCCATCGAATTTGTAATAATTGGACAATTCGCCAATCCTGTTGCTGTTAATGTGATAGTAGCAAGTCCTGTTTCAGCTGCAATCGGAGTATAAATGGGAGATAATGTGTTGGTATTTGAAAGGCTTCCCAACCCAGAAGTTACAGACCATGAATAAGTATTGTTTTGCGTTACAGTTGCATCGGGTATTGTAAAAGGCTGCCCTTGACAACTTATTGCATTTATACCAGCATTTGGAACTGGCAAAGGTTGTACGAAAATATTGAACGTGCTGATTACATGTGGGCAGGAAATGGTGGACGACTCCAGCGAAACGACTTTATAGCCCGAGGAGTTCCACAGTATATTAACTGAAGACCCTGTAGCACTTCCCTGCACGGTACCACCTGGGGCACTCCATAACCATGTTGCCAGATTGGTTGGTGAAGTGAATGTGCTTGTTGTGTTTATGCATGGAATGGCAGGTGTTGGCCCTCCAATCACTGGGATTTCGTATAAATTTAATGTAAGAGGTAAAATACTGGTAGCACTGTCACCGCAGGATGCATTCCATCCTTTTACCGTTAAAGTATAACCTCCAACCGGCATGGTTGCACCAAATGTATAGGTAAAAGTACTATCAGGACTGTTGATGGAATCGTGCTGAATAGTATCGTTCACGCTATTCAATAAAGTCCAAATCGTTTTTTCGGCACTTTTAATTTTTCTGTTCACCCTAAAAGTATAAGTAGCACCTTGGCAAACATTTCCGCCAGGAGGCCCTAAAATTGGGCCAGCGGCATTAGGCTTACTTAAAAAATCCAATGTTAGGGTTTTTAAACCAGGAGTGAGGTAATACCACCATGAGTTAATAATTCTATAGTCACCATTGTTAAAAGGATGGCAACCTGATATTGTTGGAGAAGTAGGATACTTACATCCTGGGTAATCAGGATTCGAAGCTGGAAGTCCCAGTGATGGAGGGTCGTCCCACATTATGCCCAAAATAGTATCCCCTGTAGTTGGAAGTGGTCTAATAATGTTGACTTTTATCCCTTGATTATTGCTTTCTATATCATTGCACGGCAAATTGGTCAATCCATTCAGATAGTCAATATCTGTACTTACCGTGGCTCCATTTTGCACATGTACCCCATTACTTGCCATTCCGTTCCAATGTATTGTATCCCATGTAGTACAACCCGGATATCCTGTAACATCACCCTCAACATCTGTTACACCTTCGGGTGAATTGATATGGAGGGTTACATGGCCAGATTTGTTTACTTTTATCAGAAAATCAATTGTCCCATCACAATACGGAAGGCTCTCCAATTCGCATATTTCGCCGAAATATCCTGTAGGATAAACTATTGGATCAGGGTCGTTTAGGAACTCTTTATAAAGTGGAAAATCGTCAGGCGTATTTGAGCCATAATGAAATGATTTTCTGTCCTGCTGCCAGTTGCCGGTGCTATCTGCTCCCCAAGGGTTACAATTAACAAAAAATGTGCCTCCACTCCATCCATTAATATTAAGTTTGGTAACAATTCCATCATCAGCATATATGAACATATTGGTATGAGGGCTATTCCCAGAAGAATTAAATTGCCATGCTTTACTCCAAACCCGACCATTAATTACAGTACTTGATGATTGCACAACACTGATATCAAAATATCTAATTGGATGTCCGTTCGTGCTAGTAAATGCTCCACCTTCATTTGATGAACCAAACTCAAAATAATAATCCCCGGATAAAAGCGGTTGATAAATTAATGGAGTATATCCAGTGGTCAAAGTTCCAATATCAGGTCCATTGTGTGCTTCAGTCCAATTGGCTATGTATCCTGCACCGGTAATTGCCGCTTTAGTCCAGGATAAAACCACTGCATTTGTCGAATCCCTAATTTGATAATAAAGGTCGGAAACATCTTGAAAACCGTAATAAATTTTTTCTGTAGCTGGATCTTTAATATGAACATTTAATCTGTACTCAGGGTCGCAGCCTGGAACCGCAAAAGGGTTTCGCCAACCATTACTTCCAGTGTAGTTTAATCTAAAAATAGCTATTTCTAAGACAGGGTTTGAATTGCTTGGCTCTAACTGCCTTGTGCCTTCGCCAAAGCTATTAATTGATAGCATCAATACTAAAAACACTGTTGCAAATAATGTCTTAAATATTGGCTTATAGAGTTTTACAACCGCAATGAGTAGTCTTTTATTCATTAGAAAAATATTTTGGGGGACCAATGGATGGACGATTAGGGAAATTTCGGTGATAAAAGTATAAAAAATTGTTAATAACGCTATATAAAAATAAAAAAGACCTTATTAATAGGTGTTTTTGGCAAAACAACCCAAGAGGTTTATTCTGACAAAATTGAAGGTTTTTTTAAGCTACCGGATCAAAGTCACAGTTCCCCACTGCATTTCCGGCATACCTTTATGTTCGCCCACATCCTTGTTGTACCAAACCGTCCCATCCCTGAACACGGCAGAAATCTTCCACACATACACATCCTGTTGACAGGGCTTTTCGTTGAAGGTGCCGTCCCAGCCTTCCAGCGGTGTGCCTTTGTTGTCCACTGAGGAGCTTGACCAAAGTTTTGCGCCGTGGCTGTCGTACACCTCGGCAAGGTACTGGGCCAGGTTCACGCCCACCGGTTTCCAGAGGCGGATGCCTTGTACCGTACCGCCGGGCGCAAAAGCATTGGGCACATACAAACCTTTGAAAATCATTTCATAGGTTGAGAATGCCGTGTCCTGACAGCCTTTACCGCTCACCGTTACCAGCATGATCCGGTATGTGCCATCTTCAGCAAAAGTGATCAGCGGCGATTCGCGGTAGGAGGTTTCCCC
>CAIRHD010000204.1 GCA_903878265.1 uncultured Bacteroidales bacterium
CAATGGGATTACGCCATTCAGGAAATTTAATCCCGCAACTGCCATTTGGACCAGGTTAGCAGATTATCCTGCACCTGTTTTGGGAAACCAAACCTTGGTGGTTTGCAACGGCGAAATCTATACAGGGTTTTGGCACTTTTTGAATCAGGCCGATAATTTTTACAAGTATATCCTAACCAACAACACCTGGGTTCCTTGCGCAAAAATGCCTCCACAAAACACTTCTGAGATTTTTACATCAGTAACGATTCAGGATAAAATATACACTTTTTTATCCCAGGCCGACAAGAAGTGCATTTACGACCCGATCTCTGATTCCTGGGATTTTTCGCCCTGTGTGGTCCCTGATTTTATTGGCTCGACAAGGGCGTTCGACTACAATGGCGAAATTTATTTTTATAAAGGCGAAAGTGGAAATGCCATTTATAAATACGATGTTTCGACCAATGTTTTTACACCTGTGATTTTTAATGGTATAGAGGCTTTGACCGGCCCGTTCTTTACGGTAGATGGCCGGTATTATTGCGCTCACCATTGCCAGGTTTACGAATTTGTTTGGGCAGCTGGCCAAATGATCGAACGGCCAGATTTGGCGAACTACTTATTATACGACTATCAATATGGGAATGATTCTTTTCTGTTTGAGTTCAACAAAAAAGCTTTCTTTCTATACCAAACCCAGTCGATGATGAGTTTTGTGAATGAATGATAGGTTTGATTTTGTGAACCATGTACTTATACAAAATTCAAAAAGCAGAAACAGCATCACTTAAAACCTCTTCAAATATCCCTTCTTCAATTTCGTTTTAAAAGCCCAAAACGATTCCTCACCATAAATGGGAACCCGTTTAACAATGTAATTGTTTTCAAAAGGCCAGGTGTTAATCCGGCTGCCAATCCTCATGCCATATACGATTCCCAGTTTATTTAAAAGCGCCCCAAAAGCTTCGTTCTCGATTTTATTTTTGGGGTAAGTCCCATAAGGATAAGCCAGTACTGGCAAAAAATCAATCCCATTGGAGTTTAGTTGTTGTCGGCATTTGTTAATATCAGCTTCGATACTTTCGTGCGACAACGGATAAAGTGGGGTATGGCTGTATGTGTGCAGGCCAAAACTGACATAGCGGCTATCCATCGAGCGGAGTTGTTCGAAGCTCATTATGGGTTCGTTCCCGTGGTCCCAAACGTTTGTTTTGCCCAAAAAACCCACGGGCAACATAATGGTAGCATGAAAACCATACTTCTTCAACAATGGATATAGATGTTGGAGGTTGTCTAAATACGCATCATCAAAAGTGAGTGCGAAGTTACGTTTCGGCAATTTAAAATCTTTGTTTTCAACAATTTGGCTTAGCGCTATACAGGTGTAGCCTTTTTCGGAAAGATATGCAAACTGCTTTTCGAGCGTAGGGATAGAAACGGTCAAAGGATCGTTGTTTTCGAGGCTTACCTTATGATAAAGCAAAATCGGCAAGCCTTCGATCGGTGGATGGAAAACGCTGTATTGAATAACAATAAATATAATTGCAGCAAAAACAATTATGCATAAAAGTGTAACAGATAGTGAAGTAAGCATATTAATATAGATTAGGTTGTATAGGGCAAAGTTACGTTATAAATACAAAATCACGAAACCGAAAAACAATTATACCATTACTTTTCTGCATATTCAAACTTCTACATTCTATCTTACACCCTCGTAACCTGATGCAAAGCCCATAATTTGTTGGCAAAAATCCTTTTGTAAATCAATCCACTACCTCACAACCAATACTTTCCCTACTTTTTTCTGAGTTCCATCGGCGTTTGTAACAAAAATAAGGTACATCCCCGTTTTTACCTGTCTGCCTTCGAGGTTCTGTCCATCCCAGATTACTTGTCCGCCCTGGGCCTGTATTTCCCATACCAACCCTCCGGATGTATCAGTGATTTTCACGTTCGATCCGGCAACCAAATTGCTGATAAAAATCGGCCCTTTATACTCAGGACGCACTGGATTGGGGTAAACCAACAAGGAATCGAGGGTTGACGGCGGCTCGACTTTATAATCTTTATAGGAAACAATGCCCAGTGAGGTCCCAAAATATACTTCGCCATTGCTGGCAATTTTTATAGATTGGATGGAATTCGACAGTAAAGGGCTGTTGGCTTCGGTAAAATGCAGCAATTCTTCGGTGCCGTCTGCCGACATCAGGAAAACGCCTGCCTTGTCGGTACCTAACCATTTTTCGTTGTTGCCGTTAACCGCAATGGCCGTAATAGCTTCTGTTTCAAG
>CAIRHD010000205.1 GCA_903878265.1 uncultured Bacteroidales bacterium
AACCAATTGTATAAAGCCCCGCAGGAATTCTTGTTTCCCGCATCGTTGTTATACCAGCAGTAGGCTTGTTCCCTGATTTCCATCCATGCATTTGCATCGGTCAGCAGGTTTATAGCTGAGCCATCGTTAAAATATGTGGTTTTCAGGTTCTCGGCCATCCAGGTTTGCGAGCCGATCTTCATCGTGTTATACACATTTCCATCAATATCGGTTATGGTTCCTGAATACACAGGCTTTGTCCTGAAAATGATTTGCTCACCATAACAAGTACCTTTTGAATTTGTGCCATACGCCCTCACATAATAAAGCGTATTGACCATAAGCCCACTCAGGTTGCACGAAAAAGTGCCTATGCCCGGCCCGGCAGAAATCTTCTGGTCATCAATGGTTGGTGTTGAGGCTGTGCCCCAGCAAATCCCCTTATCGGTTACCTCGGCCCCTCCGGTGGAAGTTACACTGCCTTTGCAGGTGGCCGAAGTGGTTGCAATAGACTGGATTGAATCGGTGGAAACTTCGGGAAGCACAGGAGGTTCGGTTACAAAGGACATGGTGCTGCCATACCCTGTTCCGGCAGCATTGGTAGCATAGGCACGAACATAATACCGGGTTCCGCCCGACAAACCGGTGATATAACTAATGAAGCCTCCTGCCCCAGCGCCATCGTGGGTAAGCTTGTCGTTGATGCTTGGGTTTATATCCATGCTCCAGCACACACCCCGGTCGGTAATGGTGTAATCGTTGTCTGCCAAAATACCTCCCCCAGTTATGGCTGTGGTTATGGTAATCTCTGCCACCCCACCGGTTTCGACCAAAGGTATTTTATCAGCGGGTATCCCTTCCTGTTTTTTGCAACCTATACCTGGCAAAAGTAGCAGGCATAGTAGGAAAAATAAGGCAATTGTTATTCTGTTTGATTTCATAAGATTGAGATACAGTCTGGAGGATTGGCCATTGTTGGCGCTTCCGTTGTTTTATGTCGTGTGCCGACAAATTACACCTTTTTTCTTTTTATTTGACCCAAAAATACGAATTATTGTACGATTCATAAGGCTGGAAATATTTTTATCGTATAAAACCTAACTATTGGGGATATTCCATCGTATTGTCGGGGTAACCGAAAATCCGCCCCAACACTAAAGGCTTTTGGGATTTATCAACCAAGAATAATCGCTCGGTACTCCATGCCACACATAATCCTAATTATTGTGGTGCGTTTATTCTTATGTAGTCATCGGGTTTATTTGTATCTGTCCTCCAATTGCTCTCAATATTTTCATAATTGTATCAAATTGAGGTTTAGATCCTTCAGATAAAGCTTTGTATAGACTTGGTCGGCTTAATCCTGTTTCTTGAGCAATTTTTGTCATTCCAATTGATTTTGCGATATGTCCTATAGCTGCAATTACGTCCGAATCATCACCTTCTGCCAATACAGCATTAAGATATTCTGCAATCATTTCGTTACTATCCAAGTAGTCTGCTATATCAAATTTTGAAGTTTCCATTTCTCTATCTTTTTATTCTTTTTAAAATTTCTTTAGCTCTTTCAATATCTTTTTGCTGAGTTGATTTGTCACCTCCAATCAGTAAAATAATTATTTTCCCATCTGCCTCATTGAAATAGACTCTATACCCTTTTGCATAGTCTATTTTTAATTCACGAATTCCATTTCCAACTGGCTCGCAATCTCCAAAGTGTTCATCATTCTCAACCTTTTGTATTCGAAACAAGATTTTGGCTTTGGCTCTAAGATCTTTTAATTTTCGAATCCACTTATCAAATTCTTCTGTTTTCTATATTGTACATTTTTCTATGTATTCACTTAGATACAAAAGTAAATATTATTTTCTAATCAGGACAGATTTGATCTGCAATTTTTAGGTGTTATTTATAAAGCTGCAAAATGGACTGTTTCTAGTCTTTCTTAAAATACACCATAGCACGTTTATCCCAACAAATAAATCCATTCCCTGTTACACCCACCACTTTCCAATATTTATTTTGTATAAAAAAGTGTCGGGATAACCGAAAAGCCACCCCAACACTAAAGGCTTATGGGATTTAACAACCGGTAATAATCGCTGGGCACTGCGTGCCGCTCATATTCCTATTTATTATGTGCTGTTTTTATTCCTTACTAGTTCTACTTTACTAAAATAGATTTCACTTGTAATGCCTGTCAATATCAGTTTGCCTTTGCCTGTGTCTTATCTGGATATGTTGCATACAAAGGTCTACTTCTTTTTGCGAGGCAAAGTTGATTGCGATGACTAACAACCTGGCATCGCGTACACTTAACAGCGGCATCTGGTCTTGTTCCCTTAATTTTAATGACAGTATATAGAACCCCGCCATCATTACCAAAGCCATGTGATGCTGCCATGCCAACCAGCCGGTTACTTGATAACCTGACATCCCTAATTCGTTTTTGCTGTCATCAAAACAACGTTCTACCCAATATCGGCTAACTTGAAAATAAGCCCATTCGTTATTGGTATACTTTTCTTTTTCCCCATTACTGAGCGAATATTTTGTTTTCTCTGACCGGGTGATGACCAATGTCCGCTTTTGAGCTTGCTTCTCTTTCCCATCCCAGTGCCAAACCATAACAGTGTGAACCATTGCATATTTCCATCCCTTTGTTGTTTTCCTGATCTGTTCTCTGGAAAAATCTTCCGTTGAGAGCGTTTTTATGTAGTCTTGCAACTGTATGGCCTCAATGTCAGGCTGCAACAAGGTTGGTTTTCTTCCCTTGGCACTTTTGCGCCCCGGTACGGCGAACGTTGGTTCTGATAGAAAGATCAACTCGTCCTTATGGACAAGCAGCACAAAAAATTGCCCCAACTTATCCAAGGACCTTGTCAACTCAGCATTGTGCCCATACAAGCCATCTCCTCCGATAAAATCAAATTCGACCCCGGCCTTAATAGCTGTCACGACTAACTTTAGTGCCAGTTCCGGCTTTGTCAGATATTCCCGGTTCGCTTCGGGTACACCTGCATCCTGACACCTTGTTTTATCGTCTGTCCATCCAATGGGAAGAAAAAGCTCTGTCCCTATCAAGGTGCAAAATTTCTCATTGCTCAAGCAAGTATGCACTGAAACCTGGCAATTATCCACTTTCCCCACAACACCGGCATATTGGCGTGCCACCCCTACGGATTTATCCCCTTTTTTTAAATGAGAGGTTTCATCAATGGTAAACCCGGTTGGCCGCCCGCTTCTTTTCTTCTGTTCCCTTAAGGCTTGGTCGGCTAACTTCATCGTGACTAGGTTGACCTCCTTGTGGCTCCATTTGCTAACCGATAAGAAATGAATATATCGTTTGTAGTCGGAATCCGTTACTTCTTCTACCATCCGTTCCATATTCGTATGCCCCTTTTTGCACTGTAAAAGCCCTGACAAATACTCTGTTGCTACATGCGTACAGCTCTTTCTGTACACCCTAAATAAATCATTATAAGTGCTGTATATCAGCGTATTGAAGTCATAACCACCAAAATATCCGCCTTGGGTTTTTAAGACAAAATTTTTTTTCTCTGCTCGTTTTCGCTTCATTATCAAAAATGACCAGAGTATGATTATGAAGTAAATGTACTAATGATTTTCCACTTGCGCAAGAGTTTTTGTTTGTATTCTATTTCGGTAAAGTAGAATTAGTTACAACAAATCAAATACTGCCATTTTCAATCAATAGCACTACTCTCTCTATATCTGCATCCTCCCCAAGAGGGTCGTATTTTACTTTAAGGTTATAGCCGAACATTCGGGCAAACGACTGATAGAAAAATGCCCTGAAACTTCCCCTGAAATCTTTAACAATATCGTACGAACAATTGCTAGTTTGCCTGTCGATCAACTTCAAAAGTATTTTCCCTTGCGTTATCGTCAACTCTTTTAATTCTTCACCAAATTGGGCTTGCAATTCATCTTCGGCTTGTTTCATCATCACTTTTTGAACCGATTTGTTCTGGATGCCTGCTATTTTCTGGTTGTACTCGTTAAATTTTGCACCAGCAAGTTTAGCATACGGATATGCTTTTTTCACATTCCTTACCAAACGATCCCATTGCCGTGCTTCGGTTGAATTGCCGGCGGACCTATTGCCCCAAACATAAACTTCCCCGATGTAAACCATAGGAATAGTATCACTATCAATAACTTTGGCCGAACAAGGAAAACCTGTGGTATCGTTCAGGTTTAAAGTGTTTTGTGCCAAAACCAAGAAAGGGGAAAGTGCCAAAAAACCAAAAAGGATAAACCTCATTGTGTGGGTTTTTTCTGAACTGTAGTACTTATTCTACGAAAACAATAACTTATCCAAACCCTAATTTATTGGATAGGAGGCCAGAATATTTTGAAACTGTGAAATCAGAATACATCAGGCAACTTTAAGCCGAGCCAAATTGGTTTTACCCAGTTTGGAAGTCGCATATTCGCGATCGATTATAAGTTCTGAGTATTGGTTATCTGAAGGTATATCGAACATGGCATCGGTAAGTATAGCTTCGAGTATCGAACGCAAACCACGTGCCCCAGTGCGGAATTCTATAGCTTTATCCACAATATATTCGTACACATCCTCTGTGAAGCTCAATTTCACGTTGTCCATCTCGAATAAGCGCACGAATTGTTTTATGAGCGCATTTTGAGGTTCGATGAGTATGCGTATCAATACTTCGCGGCTTAGTGGATCGAGATAGGTTACTACCGGGAAACGCCCAACAAGTTCGGGGATTAAACCGAAACTCTTCAAATCCTGAGGTGCCACATACTGTAGAAGGTTATGACGGTCGATCAAATCTTTCTCACGATCGTTCGAATAGCCAATGGTATTTGTCTGCATACGTGCGGCAATTTTCTTATCGATTCCGTCAAATGCACCGCCCGATATAAAGAGGATGTTCCTTGTGTTCACCAAAATCATTTTCTGTTCGGGATGCTTGCGTCCGCCCTGAGGTGGTACATTTACATCAGCTCCTTCGAGAAGTTTTAGCAACGCCTGTTGAACGCCTTCGCCAGATACATCGCGAGTAATCGAAGGATTATCGCTCTTTCGCGAAATTTTATCGATTTCATCAATAAAAACAATGCCTTTTTCAGCAGAGGCTACATCAAAATCGGCAGCCTGAAGCAAACGGCTTAAAATACTTTCGACATCTTCGCCCACATAACCGGCTTCGGTGAGCACAGTTGCATCGGCAATACAGAAAGGAACCTGCAGCAATTTGGCTATTGTGCGTGCCAACAATGTTTTTCCGGTACCCGTTTCGCCAACGAGGATAATATTGGATTTGTCAATTTCAACATCATCTTTATTTTTAGAAATAGGTTGATTGATGCGCTTGAAATGGTTGTAAACAGCAACTGCCAAAACACGTTTTGAGTCATCCTGACCAATTACAAACTTATCGAGATAAGCCTTGATTTCCTGTGGCTTTGGAACTTTCAACGCTTTATGTATAGTCTGTTTGGTATGGGTATTTTCCTCGCGGAGTATATCCCTTGCCTGATCTATGCAATAATCGCAAATATGTGCTTCAATGCCAGCAACCAGCATGTTGGCTTCACGCCTCGGCCGTCCACAAAAGGAACAGTGTTCTTCTTTCTTAGCCATTTTTTTTCTTTTTTAAAGGGTTTTTCCAATTGCCCACAATAGCAGGTTAAATCCGCAATCAAAGCCTCACTCCGAATAAACGATTCGTGTAACATGAATTTAAAAACCGGTAAAAGTAAGACGTCTATCCTGCTTTTACCGGAAGTTTAACATTAATGATTAGTGCTTGTTTGCAGACAACCTATTAGTTTTGAGGATGCAAGTTTTCGCAACACCGCATTATTTGCTGTCTTTAAGTTCGCGAATCAAGAGTTCATCTATCATGCCATAAGCTTTTGCTTCTTCGGCGGTCATCCAGTAATCACGGTCGGAGTCTTTCTCTATTTTTTTGAAAGCTTGGCCGCTATGCGACGAAATAATCTCGTATAATTCCTTTTTCAGTTTCAGGATTTCGCGTGTAGTGATTTCGATATCCGATGCCTGACCTTCGGCGCCGCCCATAGGTTGATGTATCAATATTCTTGAATGGCGCAAAGCCGTGCGCTTGCCTTTTTGGCCGGCACAAAGCAACACAGCCCCCATCGATGCTGCCATGCCAGTACAAATAGTTGCCACATCGGGAGCAATATATTGCATGGTATCGTAAATGCCAAGGCCAGCATATACCGATCCTCCCGGCGTGTTCAGATAGATTTGTATGTCGCGTTTTGAATCTACCGATTCGAGGAAAAGCAATTGCGCCTGTATGATATTGGCTACATAATCGTCAATTGGCACTCCCAAAAAAATGATCCTGTCCATCATCAAACGCGAAAAAACGTCCATTGTGGCAATATTCAATTGCCGTTCTTCGATAATGGTAGGCGAAATGTAGTTTTGTGAAATAGAAGTATATCTGTTCAGCGTGGTGCTGCTGATGCCGCGATGTTGAACGGCATATTTGCGGAATTCGTTGTGCATGTTCATATATTAGTGTTTTTCGGCATCTATTTTCATGAATTCATCGTAACTGATTTCTTTTTCAACAAGTGTTGCTTTCGATTTGACATAAGCCGTAATTTTTTGCAAATACATCGATTCGGTCAAACGGCGTACTTCATCTGGCTTGTCTTTTATGTATTTTTCGACCATCGCTTCAAGTTTTTCGAGCAAATCACCGGTCAGTTGGAGTGTTCGCCAACCTTGCCAAAAGTAATCTTTAATCGTGTCCTTAATTTCGTCTCTGCTAATACTAATTCCTTCGTTTTGTATGATTTTATTTTCGATCAACTGCCATTTCATATCCGTGGCATATTTATCGTAATTGTTTTCGACCTGTTCTATAGTCAGTTTTCCTTCGTTGCCTTCAATTAGCCAGCGTTTCATAAATTCATCGGGCAACGAAATATTTGCAGTTTCTATTAATTTCTCTTGCAAATGGTGCGTAAACAAATGGTCGCTATCGGGAATAAAAGATTTTTCCGATTCATTTCGGATTTTATTCCTGAATTCTAATTCTGTCTCGATGCCAACACCTGGAAATACTTTTTCAAAAAGTTCTGCATCCATTTCGGCTGAAACCATTGTGCTGATTTCGTTTATATGATAGCGGAAATCTGTTTCAATTCCTGCTACTTCATCTTTATTTATGCCAAGCATAGCCGAAGCTTCAACAACATTTCCAGTAGCTTTCAGTGGGTTAAAAACAAGTTCGTCTCCTATTTTTGCACCAATCATTTTGCTGCTGACTTCTTTATCTGAAATCAATTCGATGGCAACTTTTGCTGAATGGATTATACCGTTTTCAAGCACATTTCCATCTTCGTCCAACTGTACAAATTCACCAAAAAGGACATCTTTATCACCAGCAACTTCCTGATTAGCCAATTGCCCAAAACGTTGGGCCAAATCAGCAAGGTGTTTGTCAACCATGGCTTCATCCACTTTGATAACGTGGTAATCAATGGTAAGCGTATCACTGAGCACAACATCAAATGAAGGCGAAAAACCCAGATCGAAATAAAACTCGAGATACTGATCCCCTTTCTGACTGTGTTCTTCAGTCCGCTTGGTGTTAGCCAAAGGCTCACCTAATATTTCCAGTTTTTCGTCGGTAATATACTGCTGTAGTTTTTCAGAAATAAGTTTATTTATCTCATCGGCAAAAACTGCGCCTCCGTATTGTTTTTTTATCATTCCAAAAGGAACATGTCCCGGACGGAATCCAGGTATATTTGCCTTGCGCTGATAGTCTTTCAAAATCTTGGTAACATTTTCCTGATGGTCAGAAGGGCTGATCACCATCTTGATGGTGGCTGTCAATTCGCCGGTATTCTCCCTGATAATTTCCATTGTGATAAAAAAGGTAAGTTTAGATATTCTGTATTTGATTGATTTACCGATACTTATTGCCACTATTACAAACAGCGGATAAGTGCGCAAAGGTATTGCTTTTAATGGTTTAATTCACTTAAAAGGATAAATAATGCTATATATTTCTAAAAACATTTTTTTTAATTCACAAGTCTATTTTATATTAACATTGACCAAAACTTGATTACCAATAGTATGATCAAGTTTAGAAAATGGTTACGATCAGATATAGAATGAATTTACCCCTTTTTTATTGGCCAATATATTTTACTATGATTGTCGAAAGTACAAAGCAGTAGATGTAATCGACCAAAATTATTCAATTTCCGTCAAATGTATGATACGGATTCAGACTTTACTTTGACCAATTTTAACTTCAATCGAAATATTTTTTTCTTTATTGAGCAATAGAGGCCAACAAAGCCTCCAACATATTTTAGAGAACTATTGCAACCGCATATTCAAATGCGAAAAAATCTGAATTAATTATTTCGGTAGTACGAGTTGCAGAATATGTTGAATATCAATGGTATAAAAATGTAAGTGTTGATATTGTCAACATGTGTGTAATTATTCTACAATCCGGTTTAACGCACTGACACATAAGCACTTGTTATTGTTCTGAAAACTCAAGTGTTTATAAACTCAACACTAACCTTGTTTAATATTTAAACAATAGTGTTTTCAAATTATTGACAATCAATATAATATGAATATTTTTCTCTTTGGCATTATAATTGAATACCCATATTTATAAGAATAATAATCTCAGAAATCATGAAAACAAAAACTTTATCATTAATCGGAATCATGCTACTTTGTTTCGGCTGGAATGCAATAAGTCAGCAAATTGTTAGCAATGAAGAATCTTCTCAAAAAAGTGAGGTCAACATTTCCTGCACACCCGATTTATTTCCACTTGCCTCCGATTGGGTTGGTGCTTATCGCAAACTACATCCTGAAGTGGATATCAAAGTAATTGATATTCCATACAACAGCTTGGAATTAGGCAATGGAAAAAGTCTGAGTTTCATATCAAATAACTCATCCACAACTATTTCTGATAAGTCAAATTGGAAAATAGCCGTTGGGCGCAATGTTGTAGTGCCAATTATGAATATTACAAACCCGTTGGCAAACGAGATTTTGAGACGGGGTATTTCACCTGAAATGTTTGTACAGATTCTTGGTAATCCTGAAAATCAGAATTGGGGATTTTTGGCAGCCGACCAAAATGTGCCGTTGCACATATTTATTGTCAACGACGAATCGGTCAAAACATCGGTATCTAATTTTTTGCTGGGAACCCAATTTCCTTCCAATAGCATAACATTTGGGACAAAAGATGAAGTTATTGCAGCTATTCGTAAAGATGTTTTTGCAATTGGTTTTTGCAAAATTGCCGATGTTCTTGGTTCCGACAACATGAGTTTGGCCGAAAACATCAGCTTATTGCCTATTGACAAAAATGGGAACGGCTCAATCGACTATATGGAAGGTATTTATAGTGATGCCAATACTTTCATGCGTGGCGTATGGATAGGCAAATATCCAAAATCATTATACAGCAATATTTATGCAGTTAGCAATATGCAGCCAACCAACAATGCAGAACTGGCATTTTTGACCTGGATACTTACTGATGGCCAGCAGTTTATGAATATCAATGGCTATTGCGATCTTGGAAGCAACGAAGCTCAATCGCAAATAGATAAACTTACTTTAGCTGGGATAACTGTTACCCAAACAAAGGATGCATCGCAAGCCGGATTATGGCTGCTAATATTGGTTGGTATTGTAGCGCTGACACTTGTAATCAGATATGTGGTTAGAAGATACCAAGGCCAGAAAAATGTGGTTCCCGACTTTAACTTTGCCACAACAAGCTTTGATGAGGATTCTGTTTTGATTCCCAATGGGTTATATTATGATAAATCCCATACCTGGGCTTTTATGGAAAAAAACGGAAGTGTTACCGTAGGATTAGATGATTTTTTACAACATATTACAGGATCGATAACACGTGTAGAATTGAAAAAAGCTGGTGAAAAAATTAAAAAGGGCGACCTACTTTTCTCAATAATCCAGTCAGGAAAACGCCTTAACTTGTACGCACCAGTAAGTGGGGTCATCAAAACGCAAAATGAAGAACTTTTTACAGATTCGGATCTTTTGAACACATCTCCTTATTCAAAAGGTTGGGTTTACCTGATCGAACCAACAAATTGGATCAGGGAAATACAGTTTTTAGACATGGCCGAGAAATATAAAATGTGGATAAACACTGAATTTTCAAGGGTTAAAGATTTTCTTGCTTCAACATTAAAGCCCGAAAGCTTAGAATACTCACACGTAGTACTTCAAGATGGAGGTTTGCTAAAAGATGGGATATTAGCGGATTTTGGACCAGAAGTGTGGGAAGATTTTCAGGTTAATTTTTTAGACAGCTACAATTAGCAAATGAGAGTTTTAACAAACGTGAGCTTTCAATTCAGCGTAAAATAGTAAGGATGCGTTTATCCGGAGTAATTGAATTCTTGAATTTGAATCCATGCTTCTAAAAACACTCCTATGAAATCTCCTAAAACCCGCAAAATTACAGCAAACACTTTCACTAAAACAATATAGATTATGGATTTACATCGTCGAGATTTCTTCAAAGTTATGGGAGCAACAGGAATTACACTCGCGCTCGGAAAAGAATTAAATGCAGCCCCTGAAGCGAAAATGAAAGATGAGTTTCATGGAGTATTGTACGATTCCGCTCGTTGCACGGGCTGCAGAGGTTGCGAATATGATTGTGCCGAAGCCAATAATTTGCCGGAACCAATTCCGAACAAAGATATTAAAGGGCCTCGAAAACCAGACGAAACCAGGCGGACAGTTGTTAACGAGTACAATACCTCAAAGGGAAAAGTGTATGCAAAAATTCAATGTATGCACTGCAACCAACCTGCCTGTGGTTCTGCTTGCTTAACACAGGCAATGCACAAAACGGAGGAAGGACCGGTAATCTGGAGGGCAGATAAATGCATGGGTTGCCGATATTGCATGGTTTCATGCCCATTCGATATTCCAAAATTCGAGTTTCATAGTGCCAACCCAAAAATTGAAAAGTGTACTATGTGTTTCGAAACTAGAATACAGAAAGGGGAGATTCCGGCATGTGCAGAAAACTGCCCGAATGAAGCACTTACTTTTGGGACACGTAGAGAGTTGATTCAGGAAGCAAGACGCAGGATTTACGAAAAACCTGACGTTTATGTTGACCAGATTTTCGGTGAGCACGAGGCCGGTGGAACTTGTTGGTTGTACATTTCACCTGTTCCATTTAAAGAAATCGGCTTGAATACATCAATCCAAAAAGCTTCATACCCCGAATTGACAAAAGGGTTTCTTTACAGTGTACCTTCAGTTTTTGTACTCGTACCAGCACTGTTATTAGGCATTCAGCAAGCAACAACAAAGGATAACTCAAATACCGAATCCAGCCATGAATAAGACTCGAACAATTCCAACAAACAATGATGGACAGCATATCTGGAAATTCTTTTTTTCGGAATTAAAGCCAAAAGGCAAATGGCTTACTCCTTTTAACATCATTTCAATTCCGATCATCCTGCTTGGTATTGTTTTGATAGTGATTCGCTTCTGGAAAGGAATTGGAGAAATAACCAACCTATCTCAGGAAATCCCATGGGGTTTATGGATTGGTTTTGATGTAGTTACTGGCGTGGCTTTTGCTGGTGGAGCTTATGTAATCACTTTCATGGTTTATATCCTGAACATGCATAAATACCATTCTATCGTTCGGGTTACGGTTTTAAATGGGTTTCTGGCTTACCTGTTTTATGCAGGAGCCTTATTGTTAGACCTTGGTCGTCCATGGAATGTTATAAACCCAATTATCGGCAATAATTTTGGTGTAAGTTCAGTGCTGTTCCTTGTGGCGTGGCATTTTCTTTTGTACATGATTGCACAGCTTATTGAATTTTCACCTGCCATTGCTGAATGGCTTGGAGCTAGGAGAGCACATAAAATCCTATCGGGAATGACCCTTGCCGCAGTAATTTTCGGGATAACACTATCCATGCTTCATCAATCGGGATTAGGTGCGTTATACCTGATGGCGAAAGAAAAAATACACCCACTTTGGTATTCGGAATTTATCCCCATCATGTTTTTTGTATCCAGTATTTTTGCCGGCCTTTCGATGGTGATTTTTGAAGGATCGATCAGCCACAGGGTTTTTTCGGAACAGATAAGCGACAAAGATCACAAAGCCCAGCATGGTATCATTCATGGGTTGGCTAAAATCTGCACTGGCACCTTGTTCGTTTATTTTTTCCTACAATTGCTGGTTTTTATTCATGGAAAACACTGGGATTTAATCAATTCCCCAATGGGGTATTGGTATCTGCTCGAAATGATAGGGTTCGTATTTCTACCTATGGTACTTTTCTTTTACAGCTACAGGACAAACAACCTTTTTTTAATACGCCTTGCCGCAATACTCACCATGCTGGGTGTAATCTTGAACAGGCTCAATGTTACCATTATTGGATTCCGATGGGATATGGCGGTTCGTTATGTGCCTTCGTGGATGGAAATTGTTGTAACTTTAACAGTTTTGTTCACCGAAATATGGATTTTCAGGTGGGTAATAAACCGTATGCCGGTATTGCGCGAATCACCATCCTTCGCTGAGAAAGAATAAGTGGTTCGACAGATGCTCTTACTGAGATAAATGGCTTAAAAGCAATTATAAAAGGTGAAAAGTTGATAATAAAATTTTCCCGAATTTTTCTCCTAATAATTGTTTTGACAAGCAATGGGCTCATTTTACAATCATTTTTAACCTGAATACAATTCTATCCGATGTTGTTTCAGAAGTTCTTTTTTCAATTTCTAATTTCAGCATCCATCATAAAAAACTAATCGAAGAATTTTCACCAACTTAATGCAATACAAATTAATTATTAACCGCTTTTACAGATAAAAATTTGTAAACGCACTTAAAACAAATAAAAATGGAAGGATTTAGCTACACAAACATTTTTGACACGAAAGGCATTGAATACCTCGCTATTATAGCCTTTCTCTTGTTACTGATACCTTTTTGGCTTGTTTTGAACAAGCGTATCAAGATTAAAGAGCAATTCCAGAAAGTAATTGGTGTTCTTTCGTCAGGTATCCTAAAAATCCCACAAGGGATATTTTACAGTAAGAACCATACTTGGGCTTTCCTGGAAAAATCAGGCGTTGCTTCGGTTGGTCTCGATGATCTGCTTCTCCATATTACAGGCGATGTGAGCGTTCGTAATGTTAAAACTCCTGGCGAAAAAATACAAAAAGGTGATTTATTGGCCGAAATCGATCAAGAGGGTAAAAAACTTAGTGTTTTTTCACCCATCTCCGGAGAAATTTTAGCTGCAAATCCAGTTCTTGAAACGAACAATAAAATTTTACAGCATGACCCTTACGAAAAAGGTTGGATTTGTAACATTAAACCATCGAATTGGGTCGAAGAAATCCCCTCATGCTATTTAGCTGAGGACGCTACTGATTGGCTGAAAAATGAATTAAACCGGTATAAAGATTTTTTATCGGTAAATGCCACAAAATATTCACCAGATGTATCAATGGTTGTTTTGCAGGATGGTGGCGAATTATCCGATAATTCCCTTGCCGGCTTCCCAAATGGAATGTGGCAGGATTTTCAGAAAGAGTTTTTAAACCCTTAAAAATTGGCACTGTCAATTTGAAAATAGTGGTTAAAAGCGGGTTTTCCCAAAACAAATATTTCATCCCTGTTTTTTGATGTTTCCGCCAAAAGCCCATCAATTTGGAAAACAATTGTTTGAACCGCTTTTACAAATATCCAAATTGCTGTATTCCAAAGTGATAGCACCGAAAAGGTTAAGGAAATTTCAAATTCCTGATCCTAGCCCAGAAAGGTTTATCATCCACAACTGTTGGAAACAATTAATTGTTATAAAAATAAATACTAAAACTGGTGAATTATTCACCAGTTTTAGTTATATTTCGCCGATATATATATTATATGATATATATAAGGTCAAAACAGAGTAATCGAACCAAAAACATGGATTTATGGGTATCATTCAAAATTCAGCGGATAAAAAAAGTATAAAAAGCCTCTTCTTAGTGAAATATCTAAAATTCGGGAGATCCATTTATGGAAGAGTGGTTTTGATCATTGCAATTTTATCAGTATTCCTGTTTGTGTCGTTCGGCTTCATTTTCCGCTCTGTTTACGAAAAATACCTCAATACAGTTATTCTTCAAAGCGGAAACAATGTTGGCTCCCTTGTCGAAGGTGCCCTTTATCATTCGATGTTAGAAAACGATGAAAGCGCACTCCAGTACACCTTGGATGTGATTCATACATTGCCAGGCATCGAAGATGTAAATATGTACGATTGCAACGATAGCCTTATATATTCGTCGTTTCCCGGCGACTCGATTGGGAACATCAACCCCAATTGTAAGTCGTGCCATAAAAATATTGGAAAAATGTTTCCACGAAAGGAGAAATCTTACAAAATCATCACTACCGACAGTGAATGTAAGATGAATACCAGCAATAATGGCCAGAGGCATCTACTTATCAGGTCCCCTATACTTAATGCAAAATCTTGTTATCAAAGTTCCTGCCATGCACACAAAGCTGCCGATGATGTGTTGGGTTCGCTGGTTATTAAAGTCCCGTTAAAGGAACTTGATTCTGCTGTTGAAAAATCCTCGATGGAGTTTTATATTCTGGCTATTGTAGCCACTCTGCTACTAGCCTCATTTTTAATGCTTTTTACCCGCCGCGAAATTAAAAAGCCACTCCACAAACTAATTCAGGCAAGCATTGCAGTTGCAAGTGGCGATAAAAACATGAGGTTGGAAATCAAGTCGAACCAATTGGATGATATGCGGATGGTTTCGAGCGCATTTAACGAGATGCTCGATAACCTGCAAGCTGCAACAACCGAATTGGAAAACTGGTCGCAACAACTCGAGTATAAAGTCCAGAAAAAATCGGAAGAATTGGGCACAGCTCAAAGCGAATTGATGCATATCGAACGGCTTGCTTCGCTTGGAAAATTATCCTCGTCGGTAGCTCATGAAATAAACAATCCACTTTCGGGCATCTTGGTTTATACAAAGCTGGTTCACAAACTGTTGAGCAACCCTGACATTACGAATGACAAAAAGGAAGTAATGCTTAAGCATTTGAAAATGATAGAATCGGAAACAAAGCGCTGTGGCGACATTGTTAAGGGATTGCTCGATTTTTCGAAGAAAGATCAGGAAGACTTTGAGCCTGTCCATCTTCATGAAATTTTGCTCGAAACCCATGATTTAATGGCCCATCAGATAAAAATCGCAAGTATAAACCTTGTGATTGATTTCACTGCAAAATCAGATATGATATATTGCAGTCCAAACCAGATTAAACAAGCTTGTGTTGCCATGCTTGTGAATGCGAGGGAAGCCGTTACCGAAAATGGGGAAATACTGGTTAAAACATCAAATCCTGACAAGGACACGATCAAATTTGAAATCTCCGACAACGGAATAGGGATACCACCCGAAGCGATACCTCATATCTTCGAACCTTTTTTCTCAACCAAACAGGAAGCTCGTGGTATTGGTCTTGGGCTTCCCATTGTACACGGTATTATTCAAAGCCATAATGGGAAAATACAGGTAAAATCAGAACCCGGATTAGGCACCACCATTTCGTTATTTCTACCGCTAATCAAAATTTAAACAATTGAACCATGGAGAAAAAAATATCAATTTTGGTTGTTGACGATGAAGATTCCGTAAGGGATTCGTTAAATCTTTGGTTTACCGAAGATGGCTATCGCGTCGAATGCGCTGAAAACGCAAAAAAAGCCTTGTCAATTCTCGAATGCGGGTCTTTCGATATTATCCTCACAGATTTGAAGATGCCAGGAATGGACGGTTTGGAGTTGCTCAGAAGGATAAGAGCACTGAACAAAGATTCGATAATTATTGTGATGACAGCTTTTGCCTCGGTTGACACAGCTGTCAAAGCTTTAAAAGACGGCGCTTTCGACTATGTGACAAAGCCTTTCGACCCCGATGACCTCTCGCATTTGATCCGTAATGCCACAAAACAAATTTCCCTAACCAATGAAAATGAAACTTTGAAGAAAAGAGTAGATTCGTTGGAAAATGTTGAAGATTTGATTGGGAAGAGTGAAGCTATAAAAAGGGTTTTGAAGGAAATTGAGAGTGTAGCCCCAACCAATTCATCCGTAATTATTACCGGTGAAAGCGGCACAGGTAAAGAACTTGTAGCTAGGGCCATACATGCCAATTCGTTGCGCAAATTCTACCCGATGGTAAGCGTGCATTGTGGTGCTTTAACCGAAAGCTTATTGGAAAGTGAGTTGTTCGGGCACGAAAAGGGTGCATTTACAGGCGCATTATACAACCGAAAGGGAAGGTTTGAAATGGCCGACAGCGGGACTATTTTTCTGGACGAAATAGCAACAATTTCCCAAAAAATGCAGGTAGAATTATTACGTGTACTCGAAACCAGAAGTTTTATGCGTGTAGGCGGCAATAAAGAAATATCATCAGATTTCAGGGTAATTTGCGCCACAAACCGCGATTTAAAAGGCATGGTCGAAAAAGGGGCATTCCGTGAAGACTTGTATTACAGGCTAAACGTGATGAATATCCATGTTCCACCTTTGCGAGAACGTGTGGAAGATATTCCTTTATTGACCGATTACTTTATCAAGAAGTATTGTCTATCGATGAACAAGCCCAACATTGCAATGGAATCGGCTGCATTAAAGCGAATTATGAGCTATAAGTTCCCAGGAAACATCCGCGAACTGGAAAATATGATCGAACGTGCTATTGTTGTTGGCAATGGAAAAAAAATAAGCCTGAAAGACCTGCCTTTTGGCAAGGATGTAATCGATAGTTCTGTTGAAAGCCTTGATGATTTCGAGAAAGCGTTTATTCTCCAGATTCTGAACAAATATGGTTGGAATATTTCACGAACAGCCAATGCCTTAAAAGTGGATCGAGTTACCCTATACAATAAGATCAAAAAGTATGGCCTTAAATCGTAAATAGCAGTAAATCAGAAGCTGAAGTTTATAAAACTCGAAAAAGCAGCGTATTTGAAAAACAATACAGCATTGAATTCTAATCGCAACTCGGAATGAATCCCCAAACCATAACTTTATTGTCTTTTGGCCATTTCGATCGTGGATTCCTCGAAAAAATTTCTGAGGCAGTTGCTCAGGAATTCAATTGTGCGGTCTCGATTAAGGAAGCCAGACTCGATTTAACTGGTTTTTTCGATCCAAACAGAAGGCAATATAATGGTGATCAATTACTTAAAGAAGTCCATTCAATGAGTATCAACACATCAAAAAAAACAATTGGATTATTTAATGTCGATCTTTTTATTCCTATTCTTACCTATATTTTTGGGCAAGCTCAATTAGGTGGTCCCACAGCAATTGCCTCGCTGTACAGGCTCAGTAATGAAAAATATGGAATTTTGCCCAATGATGATCAGATACTTGAGCGTTTCAAAAAGGAAATTATTCATGAACTTGGCCACACTTTTAAATTGCTTCATTGTTACACAACAACATGCGTAATGAGGTCGAGCACCTATGTTGAAGATATTGAACAGAAAGAAGCACAGTTTTGCCCAAAGTGCCGAAACTTACTCCAATCAAGCCTTTAGTTTTATCATCGTTTAAAACACGAAAAAATATTTTTTTTTCAGTCATAAATATTTTGCTACTTTTACGCATGTAAAAGATGTAATAAATTCTAATCATTAAACATAAACCCAAGATAATTTCACATAGTATGAAAACAGAACAAATCATCTACAACAAACTTAATGAGTGGGAAACAAAGAGCAATAATAACCTTAGTGCAATAGCCCAGCTTGTGTTTTTGTTTGGGAACAAGAACTTGCTCAAAGAACAGAAGCACTTCGATTATGTGAGGAATTGCTATCCCAAAGCCGAAATTGTTGGTTGTTCTACCTCTGGTGAAATTTATCAGGAAGAAATTTTCGATAACAACATAGTTTGTACAGCAGTTTATTTTGAAAAAACACCCATTTCTGTTGTATGCGAAAATGTTGATTCAATGGGCGATAGCTTCAAAATAGGGGAGAGGCTGGTATCAAAATTAGAAACCGATAACTTATCGCATGTACTTGTTTTATCCGAAGGTCTCAATATTAACGGTAGCGAACTTACCAAAGGGATCAATTTCCAACTCAATAATCAAGTTTCAATAACAGGCGGGTTGGCTGGCGATCAGGCAAATTTTGCTGAAACAGTGATAGTCCATAACCAGCCGGGCTTAAAAAACTTGGTGCTTGCAATTGGTTTTTATGGGAATAACCTTCAGATTGGGTATGGTTCACTGGGCGGTTGGGATTCTTTTGGGGTCGATAGGCTCGTTACCAAATCAGTGGCGAATGTTTTATACGAACTCGATGGACAGCCAGCCCTCGAATTGTATAAGAAATACCTCGGTACCCATGCAGCTAACCTTCCAGCATCGGCACTGCTTTTCCCGCTCAGTTTCATGTCCAATGATGAGAATATCCCTTTGGTGCGGACAGTGCTTTCAGTTGACGAAACCAATGGCAGCATGGTTTTTGCAGGCGATATTCCTGAAGGGCGTTATGTACGGCTCATGAAAGCCAATTTTGAGAAATTGATAGATGGGGCTTCGGGAGCAGCCGAAATGTCGAAAATAAGTTTAAAAAACAGCGATCCCGATCTTGCAATCCTTATAAGTTGTGTTGGCCGCAAACTTTTGATGAAACAAAGGATTGAAGAAGAACTCGAAGGTGTGAGGGAAATTGTTGGGCCATCTACAGTAATGACTGGTTTTTATTCGTACGGAGAAATCAGCCCTGTAATGCCTTTCGAAAAACATTGTGAGCTTCATAACCAAACCATGACTATTACTGTTTTTAAAGAAATGTAATCACTTCCACTATGGATCAAGCTCTCAATAAACTTTTGCTTCGCCAATTAAAAAGGCACTTCGGTGCAGCATCAACTGTGCCGCAAGAGTTTGAAGGCTTTTTACTCGATGTTAGCAATTCGTACAATAACCTTGAAGACGATACCAGGATGTTCCAAAACTCCCTGGATATCAGTTCGCAAGAATTGAGGGATGCTTACATTAAACATAAAAACGATGCCGATAACCAAAAGGACATAATACTCAAGATTAAAAGAGCTATTGCAACACTCAACCCACTAAAGGTAGTTGAATATACCGATTCCGATCCTAATATGGCTTCCTTGTTGTTCGAATCTCTTCTCGAACTTATCGAGCACCATAAAAAAATGGAGGTGTCGTTAAAAGAAAGTGAAGTTTACCTGCGCGAAATACTTGATTCACAAGAGGTTGGTGTTATGATTATCGACTTCGAAACTCATAAGGTTTCATTTATTAATCAAAAAGGGGCAAACCTTTATGGCGCACCCAAAGAAGAAATCCTAGGTAACGTTTGCCATGATTTTATTTGTCCAACGGCATGTGGCGACTGCAAATTGGCAAATTTGGAATTGGAACTGAAATCAACAGAAAGGGTATTGCTTAATGTAAAAGGTGAAAAGATTCCTATACTGAAATCGGTTGTGCATTCCATATTCAACAACAGAAAATGCCTGGTCGAATCATTTGTTGATATTACTATCCGCAAGCAGGCCGAAGAAGAAGTGATTCGGGCTAAAGAAGCTGCGCAATCTGCAAATATTGCAAAGTCGGATTTTCTGGCAAGCATGAGCCACGAAATACGCACGCCGCTCAATGGCGTGATCGGGTTTACCGATTTGATGATGAAAACAGAACTTTCCAATACCCAACGGCAGTATATTTCCACAGTGATGCAATCGGCAAATTCCCTGCTCGATATTATTAACGACATCCTTGATTTCTCAAAAATAGAAGCAGGAAAGCTCGAACTCGACATCACGCAAAACGACCTGCTTGAAATCACCAATCAGGTAGCCGATATGATCAAGTTTCAGGCTCATCAAAAAGGATTGGAGATATTGATTAACATTCCACCCGATTTGCCGCGGTTTGTTTGGGTAGATGCAATTCGCTTGCGACAGGTGCTTGTAAATATACTTGGCAATGCGGTAAAGTTTACCCAAAAGGGTGAAATAGAATTTAAAATCGAATATTTGGGCATCAATTCCAATGGGTTATCCGATTTCCTGTTTTCGGTAAGGGATACCGGCGTCGGCATTTCGGCCAAATATCAGGAAAAGATTTTTGAAGCATTCTCGCAGGAAGATACATCCACCACCCGAAAATTCGGCGGAACCGGCTTGGGGCTGACCATTTCCAACAAACTGCTTGGGCTGATGGGAAGCAAAATGTTTTTGAGCAGCGAACCTGGAAAAGGATCCACTTTCTATTTTAATGTTTCTTTCAGAGCTATGAAAGGCAATGTTGAGGGCTTTGGAAATGTGGGGCACATCAAAAATGTACTCATTGTTGACGATAACGAACACAACCGCTTTATACTGAAAGAGATATTGGCTTTCAGGCGCATTGATTCCACAGAAGCTAAAAATGGGCTTGAGGCCATTGAAATTATAGAAAAAGGCAAAAAATTCGATGCGATTTTGATGGATTACCACATGCCACATATTGATGGTATCGAAACTATACGAAAGATTATTTCTATTGTCGATTCGCCTATTGACGAATATCCGGCAATACTTTTGTGTAGTTCTTCCGATGATGAAAATGTGAAAGTTTCTTGTGATGAATTGAATATAAAGCACCGTTTGGTAAAGCCAATTAAGATGCAACAGCTTTATGATGCACTTTCGCGCTTGAACATAAGCGAGAAA
>CAIRHD010000206.1 GCA_903878265.1 uncultured Bacteroidales bacterium
CACTGTTTGGCGGGACAAAATGCGCTATTACCCAAAACTTAGGAGCCGACCACCAGGCTGCCGCTGTTAACGATGCCACCGAGGCTTCGGCTGGTTGGTACTGGCAGTTTAACAGGAAACAAGGGTATAACCATACCGGTACAACAAGTACCACTGTGTTAACTCCAGAATGGCCGACAACAATCATTGATGAAAGTGCAGAATGGATTTCAGATAACGACCCTTGTGCTCTCGAACTTGGCGTTGGCTGGCATATTCCGACCAAAACTGAATGGGTATCTGCAGATGCCAGTTGGTCCACATGGAGCGACCTCTGGAATTCTGAGCTTAAACTCCATGCTTCAGGCCGTCTTACCTACAATAATGGATATTTAGATAGCCGTGGGTCTTTCGGTTTCTACTGGAGCAGTACGCAAAGTGGTGGAGCCATCGGATGGTACTTACGCTTTGATAGTGCAAGCAGTTTGGTCACAAATTATTACAAGATATGCGGTTATTCGGTCCGTTGCCTCAAAGACTAATTTGATTCATTTGCTTATTCGTCAATTTGATTTTTTACGAAACAAGAGAAAACATACACCCATGAAAAACATACTGATTACACTATTTACGATGCTTTTGTTGCCGTTATGGGCAATGGCACAATATACTGGCGGAAATGGGAGAGGGGATTATAAACTTATATATTCCCCTTGCACCAACCCTGGCAACGGCGGCATCATTTCCGCCAGCCAAAACGGTTGCGCCCCGCTGGATCCTACACTTATTTCGGTTACCGGCCCAACAGGCTATTTGGGAACATTGGAATATAAGTGGCAAAGTTCAACCGATAACGTTACTTATACCGACCTGAGTACAGGTACTTACACTGCCACCACTTACGATCCGGAGGCTATTTCCGTTTCAACCTGGTACAAACGCCTTACCAAAGTTACCTGCGAAAGCGTATGGGTGGAATCGGATGCGGTGAAGATGATCGTTTTATCGATTCTATCAGGCACAGGTACGGCGGGCGATCCATACCAGATTAGCACGGCAGAGGATTTAAACAGTATGAGGTGCTATCTTGGCGCTGCAAATTCGGGAAAGTATTTCAAACTGATGAACGACATTGATTTAACTGCTTACCTTGCAAGCGGAGGCGATGGTTTTGCCTTATGGGGAAGTTCAGGCTGGGATCCAATTGGTGTGGATAATCCGCTGTATAAATTCTATGGACAGGTTGATGGCAATAATAGAAAAATCACCGGATTACAAATTAACAGGGGATCAACTTCCACCGTCGGACTTTTTGGCTGCACCGGAGCCGGTTCGTCATTGAAAAATATTGGGGTTGAAATTGACCCGGCGGGGTTCGTTCGTGGTTCAACACCGGTTGGCGGACTCGTGGCAACCAACGCGGGTTCCGTGAGTTATTGCTATACAACTGGGACAATAATTTCAATCAGTGGAATAGCCGGTGGACTCATCGGGCACAACAGTGGTTGCGTGACCAAATGTTATGCAACGGGTACTGTTTCTGGTAACTGGACTGTGGGCGGTCTTGTTGGATACAACCGTAATGGGAAAATCAATAATTGTTATGCAAGGGGGTCGGTGAGCGGAGGAAATATTGGCGGACTTGTCGGACAAAACGAGAACACTGCTATAATTGAAAACAGCTATGCCACAGGCCTTGTTGGCGGTGGCACATCAGGTGGTGGACTTGTGGAAACAAACACTGGAACTGTGACCAACAGTTATTGGGATAAAGAAACCACTGGCCGGACAACGAGTTCAGGTTCTGATAATAGTTTTGGGAAAACCACTGCCGAAATGAAAACACAGTCAACTTTTGTAGGTTGGGATTTTGTTTCCCCAACCTGGCTATTCACGGCTGGTGTAAACGACGATTACCTCATTCTCTCGCCACCTGTTCAAGCATCGGCATTAGCCTTTTCGGGCATAACCCAACAGCAGATGACAATTTCGTGGACCAACGGAAACGAAAGCAAAAGAGCGGTTTTTGTCAAACAAGCCAGTTCGGGAACGGCCATACCCGAAAACAATACAACCTATACAGCAAATACGGTTTTTGGCGACGGAACGCAAATTGGTAGCAGCGGTTGGCATTGTGTATATAACGGAACCGGCATAAGCGTTACGGTAACAGGGCTTTCGACAGCAACCGATTATATTTACCAGGTATTCGAATATATAGATGGTTGTTCAGCCAATAACCAAAAATACAATACCGTTACAGCAACGGATAACCCGAAAGTGCAGGCTACGGATGGCCTTCCGGCAGTTGAGGTAATTGCAAGCTTGGGGAATATTGGGCCAATCCAATATTCGACTTTAAAAAAGGCTTTCGACAAAATAAATGATGGCACGCACCAGGGAGATATTACTATTAAAATATTTGGCAGCACCACCGAAACGGCCACAGCCCTTCTTAATGCCAGCCTCAGCGGCAGTGCAGTTTATACATCCGTTTTAATTTATCCCACGCTTACCGGCCTGAGTATTACGGGCAACCTCGAAGCACCACTAATTGATTTGAACGGTGCTGATTTTGTTACCATCGACGGAAGGGTGGATCCCATCGGCAACCCGAGCGGGACAACCAAAGACCTTACCATCACCAACACCAGCGTTTCAATTCTCCCCGGCACTACCACCATACAGTTTATTAACGATGCATCGGGAAATTTCGTTCAGTACTGCAAGGTAAAGGGTTCTGCAGCAGGATCCTCTTCGGGGATCGTATTTTTTAGCGGGACAAACGGATCCACCGGGAACAACAATAACACGATTGACCACAACGACATAACAAATGCAGCGGATGCCAACCGGCCTGTGTATGGTGTTTTATCTAGCGGCTCTTATTATGACAACAGCGGAAACACTGTCAGCAATAACAACATCTTTGATTTTTTCAATCCCGGCATTAGTTCTTCAGGCGTATTCCTTGGCTCTTTTTCTACCGGGTGGAACATCACTGGAAACAGCTTTTATGAAACAAGAACCCCATTTATTCCTACCGACCCTGTGACTTACTTCGGCATAAGTATCGGAGATTATTCAGGAAACAATTTCACCGTTTCCAATAACTTTATTGGTGGCAATGCCCCCGAATGCGGCGGTACCATGACCGTAAACGCTTCAACTGATCACCGTTTTAGAGGGATTTATCTTGCGGTTGGCACCACAACAGCCAGTTCCGTTCAAAACAACACCATTAAGAACATTGCATACACTTACGAAAGTGCATCAAATGATCCCTGGTGCGGAATATATGTCGATGATGGAAAAGTCAATGTTGGAACTGTCACCGGCAATACAATTGGTTCGACCACAGGAACCGG
>CAIRHD010000207.1 GCA_903878265.1 uncultured Bacteroidales bacterium
CAGCCCCAATGATTATCAAACATACTCACAAGGGCTGTTTTAAGGGGTCAAAATGAAGAAACAACAACATATAACATCGTGCAAGCGCAATTGCCTGCCGCAGGCGCAACACAGGCAATATGCGCCTGCACATCCGTTATGCATAATTCTATCAGAACCTACAAAGTAAAAATGGAAGCAGAAAACAAAATCTTGACAGACAGAATTGAAAGTCGTAAAATTGACAAAGCCAAAAGGATAATGTTGTTTTGCGGAATTGTACTAATACTAGTTTCTGTCGTTAAGTTTTTAACAGCAACTTCAATGCAATTAACCGGTATAGGGTGGTGGTTTGACACTTTATTGTTAGTCTCTTTACCGTTGTACTTTTTACTGAAGAACCAAAAGCAACTCACTAATCGTTCTGGTCAATTCATTGAGTGGACAAATGATGCAATAATATATAAACTTAAAAACGAAGTTTCACAACAGACAATTCAGCGAAACCAAGTTGAATCTATCATTATTCATTTAAACACTATCGAAGTAATTAACAAGGCAAACGAAAAGTTTCTACTCGACATATCCGACTTTGATAAATACGAAGATAGACTAAAAATTAAAGACAATTTTGAAAGGGAAAAGAACTATGCATAACAGGCGTTTGGCACAATGGCGGGTGACGTGGTTAATTGAACATTTTACCTCGAATCAAAATTTGTGGAGTATTGACAGTTTAGTGCTCCGAAATCCGCCACTGCGCCAAGCGCCAAACCGTTATAGGCAAGCGTAACAGACGACACAACAACCATTAAACCGACAGACAATTATCGAAACGACAGGACGACATATAAACTTAACAGCGGACTTTTTTCCGACACGACAGCCCAACGCTTCGTGTTTTAATTTTTTTCCCACCGCACAAAATATTATGAAATTCAGCCACCGCACAAATGGCACATTTGGTTTTGCCCGACACACAAGCCGACCCTTCGCAAAACCAAAAGAGCCATTTTTTGCCACCGCACCAACGAGAATATTAACTTTGACAACGATTAATAATTAGAAAATAACCACATGTTTGAACAAACTTTTAAGAATATAGACGACATACTTTACAAAGACGCAGGTGCAGACAGCGAACTGGACTATATTGAACAGACTTCTTGGGTTTTGTTCTTGCGTTATTTGGACGAGTTGGAAAGAGAAAAAGCAGATGAAGCCGCTTTGGAAGGAAAAGAATATAAATACATTCTTGACGAACAATTCCGTTGGCCAAATTGGGCAATGCCTAAAACAGCAGACGGAAAACTTGACCACCACAAAGCCATGACTGGACCCGACTTGGTTCAGTTTGTAGATTATAAGCTATTCCCCTATTTGGCAGGTTTTAAAGCAAAATCTATTGACAACCCGAAATCAATTGAATATAAAATTGGTGAGATTTTTAGCGAACTGAACAACAAAATAAAAAGTGGTTACAATCTCCGTGAGATTATTGAAATGACTGATGAACTGCCTTTCGGCAGTTCTAAAGACAAGCACGAGCTAAGCCACTTGTATGAATCCAAAATCAAAAATATGGGCAATGCTGGTCGCAATGGCGGACAGTATTACACGCCACGACCTTTGATTCGTGCCATTATTGAAGTGCTCAATCCACAAGTTGGCGAGAAGATATATGATTCAGCTTGCGGAAGTGCTGGCTTCTTGTGTGAAGCATATGCATACATGTATGACCGCATGGAAAAATCAACTTCCAATCTTAAAACACTTCAAGAAAATACACTTTACGGAAAAGAGAAAAAGAATTTGGCTTACATCATTGGTGTAATGAACATGATTTTACACGGCATTGAAGCCCCAAATATCATTCACACCAACACACTGACAGAGAACATCAGAGATATTCAGGAAAAAGACCGTTATAATGTAATCCTTGCCAATCCGCCATTTGGCGGAAAGGAAAGAAAAGAAGTGCAACAAAACTTTGACATCAAGACAGGTGAAACGGCTTCTTTATTCTTACAACATTTTATTAAAAGTTTGAAAGCTGGCGGACGAGCAGGCATTGTAATTAAAAATACTTTTTTGAGTAATGCTGACAATGCTTCTGTTTCCTTGCGAAAACATTTATTGGAAAGTTGCAATCTGCACACAATCCTTGATATGCCAGCAGGCACGTTTTTGGGTGCAGGAGTTAAAACGGTAGTGTTGTTTTTTACTAAAGGCGAACCAACCCAAAAAACTTGGTATTATCAATGTGTTCCGGGCAGAAGCTTAGGCAAAACCTCTCCTTTGAATGATGATGACCTAAAAGAATTTAAAGCTTTACAAAAGACACATGCCGATTCTGATAAATCATGGTCGGTTAATGTTTCAGAAGTAAGCACCAACAATTATGATTTGAGTGTAAAAAATCCTAACGGAAAAGTGGAACAGGTTTTCCGTTCAATGGACGAAATATTGGCAGAGATGGAAGCATTAGATGAAGAAACAAGCGAAATTTTGAACGGAATTAAAGAAATGTTTTCATGAGCCAAGTTGAACTAACCACTTTAGGAAAATCGTGTGAGTTTTTCAATGGCAAAGCCCATGAAAAGAGCATTGATGAAAAAGGAAATTACATTGTCGTCAATTCAAAATTCATTTCGCAGGAAGGCAGAGTTGTAAAACGCACCAGAGAACAAATGTTCCCTTTATACAAAGGCGACATTGTAATGGTAATGAGTGATGTGCCAAATGGTAAAGCATTAGCCAAGTGTTTTATCATTGACCAAGACGACACCTATTCTTTGAACCAGCGTATTTGCTGCATTCGCAGCAAAGAATTCGACACCAAGTATTTGTATTACCAACTTAACCGAAGCGAACATTTTTTGGCTTTTAACAACGGTGAAAACCAAACCAACCTTCGAAAAGACGATATTCTTGACTGCCCGTTAATTAAACCTTCAATGGAAGAGCAGAAAAGAATGGTTGCAGAGTTGGATATAGCTTTTACTCAATTAGAATTAGCCAAGAGTAATCTAGAAAAAAACTTATCTAATGCTAAAGAACTATTCGATGGCGAACTAAGAGAGATTGCAAGTAAGAGAGAAGAAGGATGGCACCATAAAAAGCTTGGAGAAGTTTGTAAATTAACTCGTGGTCACAATCCGCCAAAGAGTAAATTCATTAACAAGCCCATGGAAGGGTATGTCCGCTTTTATCAAATTAGAGATGGATGGTCAGATGACTACAAAGTATACGTTCCTAAAACACCACAACTCCATTTGGTTGAACCTGATGAAATTTTAATGGTAGCTTATCGTCATATTGGTAAAGCATTTAGGGGCGTCAGTGGAGCATTTAATGTTGCACTTTGTAAGATTGCAAATAAGAGAAGGGATATATTAGATGATGACTTTTTATTTTACCTAATACCCACTGATTTAATAAGGGGTGAATTACTAAAAAGGTCAGAGCGTTCATTAATACCGTCAATGTCTGTAGAGCATTTAAAAGAACTTGAAATTCCAATTCCCCCAATGGAAATTCAGAAATCATTGCTTGCCTCTTTAGACAATTTAAAAAATCAATCAATTTTGCTTGAAGAAAAATATCAAACAAAATTGGATTGCATTGAAGAACTTAGAACTGGCATTTTGAAACGAGCCTTTGAAAACGAATTAATAGAAGTAGAATAATGACACATTTACTTTCAGAAATAGCTATTAGAAATTTCAAGTCCATTAAAAATGAGACTTTAGAGTTATCTGCTTTCACACCATTGGTAGGCTATAATAATGCAGGGAAATCTAATATACTCGAAGCAATTAAATGGCTTTTAAGAAGCACCGCACTTAACGAAACTGCTTTTAACAATCAAGCACTGGCAGTTGAAATGGAGGGTAAAATATCTGGCATTTCAGCAATTATTTTAGGACAGTTACCTGCCAATCAGCAAGCTGCAATACAACCTTACCTTTTTGCAGATTTACTTCATATTAAAAGAATACAGGCACAACCAAATACAGGTGCTAAAGGGATTAATTTACTTGTGAGAGACCCTGCAAATATTGGAAATGCTAATGAATGGAGAAACGCACCGACAGGTTTGCCTCAAGCATTAGAAGTTTTATTTCCAGAACCAATACATATCGGTGCAATGGAAAATGCAGAAGAAGATGTGAGTAAGAGCAAAAACACAACAACAATCGGCAAACTCCTAGCTGAAATAATTGGCCCAATTCAAACAAGTTATAGTGCCCAAGTTCAAACTGCTTTAGATGGAATAAAAGAATTGTTGGACGTAGATGGTACTTCAAGAGCAGCAGAATTAACAGCATTTGATACAGCAGTAAGTGGTAAGGTTGAATCCTTTTTCCCAGGCGTAAATATTAAGGTTCACGTTCCAACCCCCGAATTGAAAGAAGTGTTTTCTAAGGGTACAATAAAGGTATTTGAAAATCTTAATCCTGCTGGTAGAGATGTTTCAGCACTTGGACATGGTGCACAACGTTCAATTCAAATGGCTTTAGTTCGCCATTTAGCAGACATCAAAAGAGATTCAGGAACACAAACATCAAACACCATCTTGCTAATTGATGAACCTGAATTGTATTTACATCCACAAGCAATTGAAGTTTTACGTGATGCTCTTAAAACACTTTCAACACAAGGTTATCAAGTAATATTTTCGACACATTCTCCTTTTATGATAACATCAAAGGATGTTGGAAATACTTTGCTCATAAGAAAAAATGATACACTTGGTACATATAAACGAAACTCACTAAAAGCAGCAATACCAACAGTTGTAACAACCGCACCAAGCCAATTGGAATTGATTTTTTCATTGAGTCATTCATCAAACATTCTCTTTTCTGAAAGGGTAATTTTAGCAGAAGGAACAACTGAAAATAGGTTAATGCCTTCAATAATTCAAAAAGTTACATCAAGAACAGTTGGACTGCATAAAACGGCTTTAGTTGCGATGGGTGGTTCAGGCAACACTAGAAAAGCAATGTTGGTTTTGAATACAATGGATATTCCTACCAAAGCAATTGTCGATTTGGATTTTGCCTTAAAGAATGGTGAAAGAGATGGTTTTCTAACTGCTGGTGATGTTGATGTTGCAGCAATTCAAGCTCATTTAGCAACAATTGCTTCGACACATGCAATTACTTTAAATGCTGGTTGGCCGACAAACAGTTCAATGTCTGCTGCTGATGTATTTAGACTTTTAGCAAGGGAAGCAGCAATTCAAACAAATCTTGTTTCACTTAAAGCAAAAATGCAAGCAGTAGGAATTTATGTTTGGACAAAAGGAACTATTGAAGACCATTTGGGTGGTATTCCAAAAAATGAATCGGGTTGGGCAAATTTCAACGCAAGGTTAGACACTGAAGATTTGAATGTGATAATACCAAGCGACCATACAGAAATAACAAATTTAGTAACATGGTTAATTTCATAGTATGAACGAAACCGAAACAAGAGCAGAATTAATAGACCCTGTTTTAAGAGCAGCAGGTTGGGGCGTTGTTGAAGGCAGTCGCATTCGCATGGAATTTCCTATCAATAAAGGTCGTTTAATTGGTCATGGTCAGCGTAGCAAACCCGACAAAGCTGATTATGTTTTACAATACAAAAACAGAAATCTTGCAGTAATTGAAGCCAAAGCAAGAGATAAATATTATACAGAAGGTGTAGGACAAGCCAAAGACTATGCTGGAAAATTACAAGTTCGGTTTACATATAGCACAAACGGTTTAAAGATTTATAAAATTGATATGACCGAAGGGCAAGAAGGAGATGTAACTTCTTATCCGACACCAGACGAATTGTGGGACATGACTTTTGGAGAACAAAACAAACTCCAACCACTTTCAGCCGTTTGGCGTGACAAATTACTTTCTGTTCCATTTGAGGACAGAGGCGGAACATGGCAACCACGATATTATCAGGAAAACGCCATCACCAAAGTTTTAGAAGCCGTTGCCAATGACCAACAACGCATTTTATTAACCCTTGCCACAGGAACAGGAAAAACGGCAATTGCTTTTCAAATTGCATGGAAACTGTTTCAGGCAAAATGGAACATCAACAAAGACGGACAACGAAGCCCAAGAATTTTATTCTTAGCCGATAGAAATATTTTAGCAGACCAAGCATTCAATGCTTTTTCAGTTTTTGAAGAAGATGCTTTAGTTCGTATCAATCCAAGCGATATAAAAAAGAAAGGCAAAGTGCCGAAAAACGGAAGCGTGTTTTTTACAATCTTCCAAACTTTTATGAGTGGTCCAAATGATACACCATATTTTGGTGATTATCCAAAAGACTTTTTTGATTTCATAATAATTGATGAGTGCCACCGTGGCGGAGCCAATGACGAAAGCAGTTGGCGAGCAATCATGGAATATTTCAAACCAGCCGTTCAGTTAGGTTTGACAGCAACTCCAAAGCGAACCATTAATGCAGACACTTACGATTATTTCGGTGAGCCAGTTTATGTTTATTCATTAAAAGAAGGTATAAACGATGGATTTTTAACGCCTTTCAAAGTCAAACAAATTGACACCACAATTGATGAATATGTTTTCACTTCTGACGACACAGTTGTAGAAGGAGAAATTGAAGAAGGTAAACGCTATACCGAAGCGGAAATGAACCGCATTATTGAAATTAAAGAACGAGAAGAATATAGAGTAAAAATATTTATGAGCCTCATAAACCAAAATGAAAAGACTTTGGTTTTTTGTGCCACTCAATTACATGCTTTGGCTGTTCGTGATTTAATCAATCAATATGCAACATCTAAAAATCCAAACTATTGCCATAGAGTAACAGCAGATGATGGAAAATTAGGCGAACAACATTTAAGAGATTTTCAAGACAACGAAAAAAGCATTCCGACAATTCTTACCACTTCACAAAAATTGAGTACAGGAGTTGATGCTCCCGAAGTGAGAAACATTGTTTTGCTTCGTCCAATTAATTCAATGATTGAGTTTAAACAAATCATTGGCAGAGGAACACGTTTATTCGATGGCAAAGATTATTTTACGATTTATGATTTTGTAAAAGCTCATCATCATTTCAGCGACCCTGAATGGGACGGAGAGCCAGAAGAACCAACAGAACCAACACCAAGACCACCAAAAGAACCTTGTAACAGTTGCGGACAAACTCCTTGTATTTGTGCAAAGGAACCAGAACCTGAACCATGTCCTGTTTGCGGTTATGCATATTGTCGTTGCGACACACCTCCAAGACGAATGGTGAAAGTGAAATTGGCTGACGGGAAAGTTCGACAGTTTCAACACATGATAAGCACTTTGTTTTATAGCCCTGACGGCAGACCAATTTCAGCAGAAGAATTTTTGCAATCACTTTTCGGAGCATTGCCCGAATTATTTAAAAGCGAAGATGAATTGAGAACAATTTGGAGTAAACCTGATACAAGAAAAAAACTATTAGAAGAACTGACTGAGAAAGGTTTTGCAAAACAACAGTTGACAGAGTTTCAAAAAATTCTGAATGCTGAAAACAGCGACATGTATGATGTTTTAGCTTACATCGCTTTTCATTCTGACATTTTAGAAAGAGCAACAAGAGCAGACAAAGCAAAAATTCACTTGGACAATTATGACCCAAAACAGCAAGAGTTTTTAAACTTCGTATTGAGCCAGTATGTAAAACAAGGCGTTGAAGAATTGGACGACACTAAAATCAGCGACTTATTAGTTTTAAAATATCATGCAATCGCAGACGCTAAAAAAGAACTTGGCGACATTGCATCAATTAGAAATACGTTTATTGGTTTTCAGACTTATTTGTACGACAAGAGAATAGCAATTTGACAACGATGGACAACATAATAGCCAACGCTTCGCAGTCATACACATTTGCAAGCCACACAAGCCAACGCACAGAACAAAGCTTGCAAAAGAGTATGCCTGCCCAACCGCAAGGAAAATTTCAAAATATTTTTTCCTCCCCTTCAAAAAAAATTAAAACACCCGACACACAAGCCAGACAAAAAAGCACTCGACAAATGACACAAACGGACGACATAAAAATGGTTGTAACCCACGACAGACAAGAACGCCAGCCTATAACAGCGGTTTGGCGTAATGGCGGGTTCAGTGCTTCGTATGACAGTTTTGTGGTAGGTTCAAGTGCAGTACTTCGATTGGACTTTTGTGCTGAAAATCCGCCACTACGCCAAGCCGCAAAACGTTATCGGTTATTTTCGTACGTGTTCAATTGTAAATACTTATCCCTAATAAAAAAAACATGAAAAGACATCTACTCATTATCCTTATGACAATAAATGCAATTTTTTGTTTTGGACAA
>CAIRHD010000208.1 GCA_903878265.1 uncultured Bacteroidales bacterium
ACCATCCGAAAGCATGATCCTGCTGCCGGTAAGCTTGATTTGCCAGGTGGGTTTGTTGATCTGGGTGAAACCGCCGAAAATGCAGTTATACGGGAAGTTTTCGAAGAGTTGAACCTTGAAATAACAGAAATGAATTTTGTTGGCACATTTACCAATAAATATGTTTATGGAGGACTTGAATACCAGACACTTGACCTTGTTTTTGATTGCAATGTCAACTCGTTTACCACAATCAAAGCAGCCGACGATGTTTCCGGGTATGTTTTCAAAAATCCAACTACGGTAAGCCCTGACGAAATCGGACTTGATTCGATCAGAGAGATCGTCAGGACAGTTGCAGAAAAGTAGTTTTGATAAGGCTATATCTGTGATGAATAGCTTAATTCTTTGATTTTATATTGATTGTCAATAACAAATTTTTATCCAATTTTAACCGAAGTCATTGAAAGCGATCCCATAACATATTGATCGTTAAAAAACGCAACATCTTCATTATTAGTTTTAAGCGCCAGCGAATAAAGCAAAGGCAAATAGTGTTCGGGTGTTGGTACGGCTAATCCTACTTCTTGACCAAGACTCTGGTAGTTGATCAATGACGTATGGTCGTTTTCCAATATCAGCTTTTTGAATTTTTCGTTTGCCGTTTGCGCCCAGTCAAAACCTCCATTCGGCTTGTTCCAATCCAATATTCGTAAATTGTGTACCATATTGCCGCTTCCCAAAATCAGGACACCTTTTTTTCGCAATGAGGCAAGTTCTTTGGCAAGGTCGTAATGAAATTGCGGTTTCAGATTATAATCGAGGCTCAATTGGATAACAGGTATATCGGCATCGGGAAACATCACTTTAATCACGCTCCAGGCACCATGGTCGAGACCCCATTTTTCATCAAGGCCAACATCAGCTTTTGTTAGTATTTTCTTAGTTTCATTTGCCAAATCAGGGCTTCCGTATGCGGGATATTGCACATCGAACAAGGCTTGAGGGAAACCGCCAAAGTCGTGGATGGTTTGCGGTTTATCCATCACCGTAACAAAAGTGCCTTTGGTTTCCCAATGAGCAGAAATACAAATAATTGCATTTGGTTTTGGGATTGATTTGCAAATTGATTGCCAGCCTTTGGTAAATTCGTTGTTTTCAATGGCATTCATCGGGCTGCCGTGACCAACAAAAAGGACCGGCATAGTTTCGGTAGCACCGTACGTTTTTGTAATGTTTTCCAAATGAGCAAGTTTCATAGCTACTCCGTTTAATGGTAAAATCGAAAGTTATTTTATTATTTGTCGCCTGTGCATAATTTTCAGTAAAATGCTTGCGTTGATACTATATTCTATCAGAAATGAAACAGAACAATAAACAAAACAAAACCTTAAAAGGTATAAAGTGGAATGAAGATTTATTCAAAAGTTCCAATCCTAAAGGAATAAGAGTACTTGCACCTAATCCATAAATGGTTTACCTAATTCAAAATCAGGCCGGTAGTTTTCGTTACTTTCCAATTCCTGAACCCAGCCTTTGTAAAACCCAAGTTTCTCAAGTTCATTTTTCACAGTTTCATATTCTTCGGGCAAAAGTGTTCGGTTTAACGAATCATGATATTTTACGGCAGGCGTTGGGAAATATTGTGCCATAAGCGAAACAGCGATGGATGTCGAAATATCAGCGATTTCGCGCAAAGCAACGAGACTGTTTTCAATGTATCCCGGTAAAACCAAATGCCTGATTATTAACCCGTTTTCGGCATATCCATCTTCGTTGGTGATTAATGTGGACCCTTTTTGCCTGTACATTTCCTTAATGGCTAAAAGTGCAGTCTGTTTATAATCAGAAACTTTCGATAATTTTCGCGCCAAATTATTGTCGGAATATTTATAATCGGGCAGATAAACGTTGATATAATTTTCGAGCAAACGGATTTCTTCAACCGAATCAAAACCATTGGTATTATAAACAAAAATCGGGTTATAACCCTGTAATCTAAGTGTTTCGATAATAGCTTTTACATGAGGGATAAAGTGCGTAGGCGAAACAAAACCTACTGATTTGCACCCTGAATCAAGTATTCTGGTTATTGAATGTATTGCCTCATAAAATTGTGTTAGCTGTCCTGATTTTTCTACAGGTTTGCTGCTGATTTGATAATTCTGGCAGTAAATGCACGAGAGGTTGCAATGGCTGAAGAATACATTACAAATTCCATTGTTGCCAATAATTGCTGGTTCTTCGCCTGTGTGGATACAAATCGAACTGATTTCAAAACCTGGACCGCTACCACAAACCCCGATTTTTCCATTCAATCTATCAACACCACAATTGCGTGGGCATATTTTGCAGGAAGCCAATTGCTCGAGCAAAAAACCCAACCGGGTTTCAGGTAACTGAGGTTTCACTTTACTGATATAAAGAACCAAAGATAAGGGATTTAAAAACTACGCCTTGATGTGGTTTTCATTTTACTTATATAATCTATCACAACCGACTGAATAACAGACTAATAATGTCGTGTTTGTGATACATTAAAACAAAAGCACCCTTTTTATTGGATGCTTTTGTTTTAGATATTGAAAGAATTCAGGAAAACCCTTACATTCTAATGCAAATGATGGTGTAAACTTTCATCCAAATAAGGATGGTTCTTCGCGATTAAAGGTGCTTTGCCAAGTGCTTTGCTGAAAGCGAAAAGGAACAATCCTGCCAATCCTGCAAAAACACCGATTTCAATAATCCCGAACGATGGGGATTTGATAAAATCCGGCATTACTTGCTCATAAATATCAGTGTATAAACCTACTAGCAGTAGAATGCAGATAAAATAAACAAAGTTGATATTCTTGTCGAGTTTTTGTGGCAACAAACCAATGAAAGGAATGAACCAGTTAATTGCAAAGTTTGCAATGAAAAAGATGTACCAGCCATTATCCCAGCGTTTTGCATAATAAATAGTTTCTTCGGGTATGTTACCGAACCAAATAAGTGCAAACTGAGAGAAATATAAATAACCCCAAATTATACTCAAACCGAACATATACCTCGAAAAATCGAGTAAATGGTATTCGTTCATATCCTTGAAGTAACCTTTTTTGTATAAAACAATTGCAATTAAACCAACAAGCGAGGTTCCATGATAGAATGCAGCAGCAAAGTTTTTGAAAGCAAAAATGGTGCTGAACCAATGTGCATCAATCGACATGATCCAATCGAACGAAGCCATTGAAAAACTGAGTGCCAGTACAAAAATAAATACCTTCGACCAAAACTCCATTTTTTCAAATATTGCTGTGCCGCCAAGTTGGTCTTCCTGTAAGGAGAGTTTGCGCAAATAACGTGTCAAAAGAATCCATGCTGCAAAAAACACAACAATCCGTATCATAAAGAAAGGGATGTTCAGATATGGAGCTTTGTGAGCGAGTAATTCATCCTTAGCTACTAAATCAGGGTGCGACCAATGGTAAATATCGTGCAACCCAAAAAACATTATCAGCATTATTATGGCCGCGTAAGGAATGTATGCCATCAAAGCTTCAGGTATCCTCCTGAACATCGCCGACCAACCCGATTGCGTAATATACTGAAGGCTGAAAAAGAATGATGCCCCAAGTGCCAATGAGAGGAAATAATAATTATTCATCAGCAGGTTGGCCCAGGTGCGATGGGTATCGGTAAGGAAACCATATCCCAATCCAATTGCTCCCAGGCCCATCAGCCCGTAGGTTATATAATTAAATTTCTTCGAAAAAATAACTTTGGTATCCATACTGGTGGAGCTTATTTAATGTTCTTTTGAAGTGTATTTTTAACGTAAAGGGCTATTTTCCAGCGGTCGTCGGGTTTTATTTGTGGACCGTGCGCCCCCATAGTATTAAAACCAGCGGTAATTACATGATATACTTCACCAATCGGTGCTGCAAGCATACGTTCCGATATTAATGAAGCTGGTTGCATGGTAAACTTGCCGCTTGTATATAGATGTCCGTCACCCTTGCCCGCAGTGCCATGACAATTTTGGCAAAAGATAGTAAACATTTCTTTCCCACGAACAAGATTGGTATCGCTAGCTTCTAATTTGCAAACCAACTCCTTTCCCGCTTGTAAACGGCCTTCCGGTGTTGCCGGATATTGATAAGGAATCATTTCCCGTGGAATAGCTCCTAAAACAGGCATTTGCATTGTTATGCCATCTTTTGTTCCTTTTGATGGGGCATAAGTTTCGTAAGCAAGGGAATGTGCCATATCCGGGAAGTATTCGTATCCTTTCTGAATACGGGTACGGTCGCAGGAAACAAACACTAAGGCCGAAAGAACAATAGCGGATGTCAGTCGGATTGGGGCTTTACAGAGGTAACCCATAGTACTGTTTTTTTTTTCTTAACATTTTTAGACTTCCTTTTCGTAAACTTCTGATGCGCCATTGGCTTTTAGAGCTGCTGAAATAGCTTCAAATCCGGCTCCTGCCGTTTTTTTATCAAAAAGGATAATAAATTTATCATCGGTTGAGCGCTCGTCGGGCAGAATGTATTTCTTGCCAGGATAAATTTTCGCCCTTACTGAAAATGTAAACAAACTCAGGATGGTAATCGAAAGGATGGTAAGTACCAGAGTGATAATTATAAACGATGGAAAAGCATTGGTAGGTTTCCCACCATAATTGATCGGCCAGTCAATTACCGATGTGTAATACAAAAAGGACAGCACTCCAACAACTGCTGCAAAACCGTAAATGAAAGCAGCGGTTGTAAATCTCGATTTCCTGCCCATTGCATCAATTGCTTCCATTACCGGATAGGGTGTGTAAATTTCATCGATGGTGATGTTTTTACTTTTTGCACTTTCTATTCCTGCAAGCAAATCGCTTTTACTGTCGAAAACACCTATTATATGTGTAGTATTCATAGTAGATCCGTATTTTAATGTTTTTCCGAAATTTCGGTAGGTTTCAGCACACTCTTCACTTCACTGATGGCAATCATTGGGATAAAGCGGAAGAAGAAAAGTACTCCAATGGTAAAAATTCCGATTGTGCCAATGTAAATCCCAATTTCGACCCAAGTAGGCGAATAGGTTGTCCAGGATGATGGCAGATAATCTTTTGAAAGTGAAGTTACAACAATGTTGAACCGCTCGTACCACATACCAAGGTTGATGATGAGGGAAATAATGAACAAAGCAGTGATGTTGCTTCTGACTTTCTTGGACCACATCACTTGAGGGATAACAGCATTGCAGATAACCATAGCCCAAAACATAAATGAATATTCCCCTGTAAGCCGGTTATGGAAAAAAGTAAACATTTCGTAAGGGTTGCCACTATACCAAGCCATGAAAACTTCTGTAGTATATGCAGTTCCCATAATCAAGGAAACGAAAACCAGGATTTTGGCAATAGCATTCAAGTGCGAATCGGTAACATAATCTTCAAGGTGATAATACTTTCGGATTACTATCATGAGCGTCATTACCATGGCAAAACCCGAAAAAATTGCACCAACAACAAAGTAAGGAGGGAACAACGTGGTATGCCACCCTGGAATAACTGAACTTGCAAAGTCGGTTGATACAATGGAGTGAACAGAAACTACAAGAACTGCCGCGATTCCACCTAATACATAACTCAATCCTTCATAACGCAACCATTCTTTTGTCGAACCGGTCCAGCCGAAAGCGAGCATTCCGTAAACAGCTTTTTTAGCTTTGGTTTTAGCCTTATCACGGATGGAAGCAAAATCAGGAACCATCCCAAAATACCAGAACGATGCCGAAATGAGCAAGTAGGCACTAATAGCGATAAAATCCCAGAAAAGCGGGGAATTGAAGTTTACCCACAAAGGCCCACGTGTATTTGGATAAGGGAAAATGTAAAAAGCCAACCATACACGCCCCATGTGGATGGCTGGAAATATGGCAGCGCACATAACTGCAAACACAGTCATAGCCTCGGCAGCCCTATTGATGGACGTACGCCATTTTTGGCGGAGTATGAGCAGGAAAATCGAGAAAGCTGTACCTGCATGTCCTATACCAATCCACCATACGAAATTGATGATTTCCCAACCCCAGGCAACTGAATTGTTAACTGCCCAGGTTCCCAAACCATACCTGACAGTGTAATACAACGAGAAAATGCCAATACTGGCTAATGTTACACTTATGGCCATTGCAACTTTCCACCATCCGGGTGTTTTGTTGTCAATAGGCGCAATAATGTCTCTGGTTATCTGGCCGTAATCCTTATTGCCCAAAATCAGCGGACCTCGTACTTCAGCTTTATACATATTTTATAAGGTATTGCATGTTAATATTTTATCCTATTTTATTGGATTTTTCTAAGGGTTTAAAACAAGCATTAAACTTTTTTGATTTCCTTATCCCTGTTACGGACTTTGGTCAAATAGCCTACGGATGGGAGGGTATGAATTTCCTCAATCAGGTTATAATTGCGCTGATCTGTAAACAAATCCATCAGTTTGCCTTGCTGGTTGTTTGTATCGCCAAAAATAATTGCTCCAGCCGGGCAAGCCTGCATACAAGCGGTTTGTATTTCACCATCTGCAAGTGGACGGTTTTCAAGTTTGGCCAAAAGTTTTTTCTCTTGTATACGCTGCACACAGAAAGAACACTTTTCAACCACACCACGTTCGCGGACTGTTACATCAGGGTTGAGTACCATACGACCCATATCGCTGTTCATATTGTAATCGAAAGCATCGTTGGTAGCATAACGGAACCAGTTGAACCTGCGAACTTTATAAGGACAGTTGTTGATGCAATATTTTGTTCCGATACAACGGTTGTATGCCATTTGGTTGAGGCCTTCACTACTGTGGTTTGTAGCCGAAACCGGGCAAACGTTTTCGCAAGGTGCGTTGTCGCATTGCTGGCACATAATAGGCTGAAAATATACTGAAGGATTGGCTGTATCTTCAGAGTAGTACCTGTCCATGCGTATCCAATGCATTATCCTGGTCATGGCAACTTGTTCCTTACCTACTACCGGCACATTGTTTTCAGCCTGACATCCAATTACACATGCGCTGCAACCTGTACATGCATTCAAGTCAATTGACATTCCCCAATGGTGTCCTTCGAATTTGATTTCTTTGTAAAGCGAAATGTTATGTTTTTCCGCTTCTTCGTGCATTTCGTTGCCGGCATTCGGTTTTTCAGTCCATTCAGCAAGGGTGGTCTCACGAACAATATCGCGTCCTTCCATAGAATAATGGGTCTGGGTAGATGCAAGATTGTATTTTTTGCCTGTTTTTACAACTGAAGCAATTGCAATCGATTCCTTGCGGTTATTCCCTTCCATTTTCATAAAAGGAAAAACATTTACCCCAACACCATCAGCAACTTTTCCTGCTTTGGTGTGGCCATAACCATAAGCAATTGATATAGTTCCATCTGCTTGGCCTGGTTGAATAAACGCAACAAATTCAAGGTCGTTGCCAATTTTCAATAAATCACCAGTAACAACGCCAAGTTTTTCGGCCATTTTGGGCGAAATAGCAGCGAAATTATCCCAGCATACTTTCGATATAGGGTCGGGCATTTCCATCATCCAAGGGTTGTTGGTATGCATACCATTACCCAATGCTATGGTTTCGTAAAATGAAAGCTCTGTTTCGGAAGTTACAAAAGATGCACACTTTTTGGCTGAATCAGCAAGTGCTTGATTTGCGAATGTAAATTGGGATGTAGATAATGGTAATTCAAAAATTCCCTTTTGCAATGTATAATTCCAAAAATCGAGGGAAGTATATTCTGTTTGTTTGCTGCTAAAATTCTGCTGCCAATATTGTTTCACATATGCATTGTATTGGACTGTGCTAGCAGACCATTTCAACAAGCTGTCTTGGGCCTGACGTGTCCAATAGATGTTCCTAATTGTAGGTTGTTGAAGGCTGAAAATTCCTTTCTTTGGTTCAGCATCGTTCCATGATTCCAGAAAATGGTGATCAGGGGCAACAATAGTGCAAATAGCTGATGTTTCGTCAATTGCATTGGCAAAGCTAACGGAAAGTTCAGCTTTTTTAAGGCCATCCACCAACAATTTTGAATCGAAATAATTGTAAACAGGGTTTACGTTATAGAAAACAACAACTGCAGTTTTTCCTTCGTTCAACTCATTAACAAAAGTGGTCATTTCCTGGTCAATGCCTTTGCGGATATTAAGGGAAGAAGAGAAATCAATAGTGCTGCCATAGTTCTGCAGCATTTGGTTTATTGCATTAACAACTACCTGTATTGCAGTATCATTGATTCCACAAACTACGATGGATTTTCCTTTTGCACCAAGCAGTTTCTTTGCAAGTTTTGTAATATTTACAGGTGAAGCAGGAGCACTGTATGGAGTTCCACCAGTTGCTGTTGCTATTTCATTGTAAAGGCTTAATATAATTGATGCCTGCTGACTTGGTTTAACAGGGTGCCTGTAATCGGCATTGGCTCCGGTGAGCGACATGCCTGATTCAAAAACAGTTAGTTGTGAAATAGTACGTTTCTCAGCATTCAACCTGCGGCTTGCCGCAAAACGGCGTGTGAATTCAACAGGCATTAACCATGTTCCCAGAAAATCAGCCCCAAAACTTACAATTACATCTGCCTTATCGAAATAATAATCAGGGATTGTCTGTGAACTGAATGTCAGGTTATTGGCTTCAAGCACAGCAGATGATGATACAGCATCATAAGTAATATGCTTTGTTGTAGGAAATTTAGATTTAAATTCATTGATTACCGATAGGGTAGAAGGACTTATTATAGTGGAAGTAACAAGGGCTATACTTTTACCTGAGGTGTTTGCGGCAGTTAGTTTAGCAGAGACTTCAGTATCGAGTGCGTTCCAGGTTGTTTCTTTTCCACCCATTTTTGGCGCTTTAAAACGAGCACCATCATCGTATAAACTCAAAACTGAACCTTGAACCCTCGCGCTTGTTGCGCCTTTACTTATTGATGATAGTTCATTTCCTTCAATTTTGATTGGACGCCCATCACGCACTTTTACTAAAATACCATTATAATCCTGCCCATCGAAATAGGTTGATGCATAATGGTTTGCCATGCCTGGAGTAACTTCTTCCGGTTTGTTCAGATATGGGATGGCCGTATTAATCGGATTTTTGCAGCTGGTGGCAATGGCTGCTGTGGCAAAACTGAATCCACAAAATTTCAAAAAATTACGCCGCGACGATGGTTTACTATCAATTTCTTCATCGATAAGGTCGAGAAGCGATCGGGATGCATCCTCATCTTTTTGGCCTGGATTGGTAACAGGCAGGTTTGCTTGTTCTTCTAGGCTTTTCCAATATTTCTTTTCCATTTATATAATGTGGTATAGAAGGTTCTGTTTAATTATTTTGATTACGAATTTAAGGCATACTCCAGGTTTTAATAATGGCATTTGCTGCAATCAATCCCACCCAAACGTTCGGCGGTAATTTTTTTGCCTGCTTTTGCCTCATCATGGATAGCTTTGAATGATTCGTAATATTTGTTGGTTTTGAATTGTACTTCAGTCTGGCGGTGGCAATTAACACACCAGCCCATCGAAAGATCGGAAAATTGTTTTATTAAATCCATGTTTTCGACCGCTCCGTGGCAATCCTGGCACTTAACTTTACCGGCACCAACATGTTGAGCATGACTGAAAAAAGCATGGTCAGGGAGTTTGTGTACGCGAACCCACTCAATTGGTTTGCCCGATTCCACAGCCCTGTATATTTTATTAATTTCGAATTTACCTGAGCGCATTCCGGCTTTTACAACCTTATGGCAGTTCATACAAAGATTTGCTGAAGGGAAACCTGCTGATTTGCTGTAGCTTGCAATGGAATGGCAGTATTGACAATCTATTTTATTTTGCCCCGCATGAACTTTGTGCGAGAATTTGATAGGCTGATCCGGCATATAATCTTTGGTACGTCCCAGGTTTATTCCTTCCTGTATGACCAATGTCCCATGTACCCCTAAACCAACAATTATTATAAACACATGTATAATACGGTATTTCACTTTCCTGAACCAAATTATATCGGCCAAAGCCCAAGCCATTAGCAACCCCAGAAAGATAAATAAGAGCAAGCGTGCAGGGAATGTTTTTTCCCAAACCATGCCTTTTTTGCCAACATCCGAAAGGAAAGCTGAAATATCATAAATCTCTTTGTCCGAAAGCTGTAAGCCTTTGTGTACTTCAGCCATTTTGGTCGAAGTAGGTTCGCTTAACACCTGATATAAATTAATACCATTTGGTTCCTGCCATGCTTTGGCTAAGTCAATAGCTGAAGGATTGAAGTTTAGCGAATCGGTGGCAATAAGTGCATGACAAGAAACACAGTTGAGCGTTGTTCCTTTTTCAAATGGGATAACGCCAGAGAATAATCTTTCACCACGCAGGATCTCATCACGCCAGAATCCTTCTTTCTTGGTAATATCAACTGATACTTTTTTTGCTTCGGCTGGTTTGTAGGTTTCTATATAAGTAATGAGTTGGTCGAGATCGCTATCCGTCAGGGATTTATGATCTGGCATCGGGATTTTGCCGTTTTCATTAAAGACCTGAACAGCAATTTTATCACCGGATTTCACCATTTCAGTCGACGAAAGGATAAACTTTTTCATCCACTTTTTGTCGCGCCGATCGGCAATTCCTTTAAAGCCTGGGCCAACCAGCTTTTCCTCGGTGAGTTTATGGCAAATGGAACAGTTCTTGTCAAAAATCTCCTTGCCTCTATTCTGTGCTTGCGAAACTGAACTGTATAGAAGTCCGGCCATTACAAGGATTAATGGCGCCGTGAGTTTAAGCGCTATCAGTTTCTGCTTGTAGGATGCTTGTAGGTGCATACGTTTTTACTGATTAATAAGGTATATTAATGGACAAAGCGGTTACAATTTTCTCTTTATATCCGTATTGCGATTATGATCATATCTGTTTAATAAAAGTGTCAGAAAATTCAAGTCGTATCATTCTTTTGCTCTAAAAAACCTCATTTCCTCAACTCAGCGAATTTAGATAATATGCCATAGTTAACAACAATTATTTTTGGGATTATTTAACAATATCGCAATTTGGAATTAGTCTAAATAAGCAATTAATTCTATAAATTTAATTAAAATCCAGTGTTACAAATGAATACAAATTGTTTTGCTCATCTAAATAATATTGCAGATTAGCAGATTTAGGTATTTTAATACTTGAATAAAGCCTGTATATAATGCTAAATTTTGCGGAATTGTCAACTTGAAGCTACTATAATTTAGTGGCAAAAATCTTCAGATAGCTTTTCTGAACAATAAATACTGCTATTTATGACTTTTCTGTTGGCGTTATTCTATAGATGAAATTCTGTTTTTGAAGGCAAAAACAATAATTATCGCTTGTTAAAATTAATTGGAAAGGATTTTCAAATCACAAATCCCCGGCAGGGTATCCTTTTGTGCCTGTTTTCCGCTTTAACATTTCACTATATTTGCGCCCATAGAAAAATGGCATGATCGAAATACTGAACCAGCTATATTCCAATATGCTGGGCACTTCATGGTTAGAAGCGGCTGCGGTTGTTTTTGGAATATTAAGTGTATGGTTTGCGCGAAAAGAGAATATTTGGGTTTACCCAACCGGAATTATCAATGTGCTGATTTATGTTTACCTGTGTTTTTTTGCCGGTTTGTATGCAGATATGGCTATCAATGCTTTTTACTTTGTGATGAGTGTTTTCGGCTGGTACAATTGGACAAGACGCGACGAAAAACAGAACCAGGTGCCAATCAGTCAGTTAAATTTGATGCAATGGGTTGTATACCTGTTTATTGCCGCTGTATCATTTGGAATTATATTTTTTATTTTATCTCGATATACAAACAGCACTGTTCCGATTTTTGATGCATTTACAACTTCTTTATTTATTGTTGGAATGTGGCTAATGGCAATAAAAAAGATTGAAAACTGGATTTTCTGGATTGTAGGAGATTTCCTTGTAATCCCCTTGTTTGCTTCTAAAGGATTGGTTTTTACCAGTGTACAATATGTAGTTTTCCTGGTTTTAGCGGTTATGGGATATGTTGAATGGCGCAGGCGATTGGCAGATAAAAATATTTCATGATAAAAATTTCGATAACTGGGCCTGAATCAACCGGTAAATCATGGCTAGCACAGCAATTGGCCGAATATTATAAAACTGTTTGGGTTGCCGAATATGCCCGGCAGTATCTTGCCGAAATCAACCGCGCTTATACGTTTGAAGATATCCTTTTAATTGCCCAAAAACAATTTGGGCTTGAAAATCAGGCAACAAAAAACAATAACCTCGTTTTTTGCGATACCGACTTTTGTGTAACAAGTATTTGGGGTACAGTTAAATACAACAAAAAGCATAATTGGATAGAAAACAAACTTAAGGAAAACCATTACAGCCTCTACTTGCTTTGCAATATTGACCTGCCCTGGGAATTTGACCCTTTGCGCGAACACCCCGAAATGCGCTCAGAGTTGTTCGGAAAATATGAGGAACTACTAAAAACCAATCACTTCAATTTCCGCATAGTAAACGGCATTGGCGAAGAACGGTTGCAAAATGCAATAGACTTTGTTGATGAATTCCTAAATCAGACCAAAACCGCCTTTTATAACTGTTAAACAACAAATTATAAGATATATACAACTTTTGACTTTCGACCTTTGCCCTTTTACTTTTGACTTTTTACTTTTGACTTTTTCACTACTTCACGGCTGGTTCCCCATTCGGATGTTCCCTTGGCACAATATCGTTGAATTCGAACTTAAAGGTCTTCATAAATTCTGCGAAAGGCTTTGTTTTGTACGACTGGCTTACAACATAGTTTGAAAGCAGATAAAGTGCCTCCGGACTCAGGTACGAATTTTCGGTAAGAATCAGTTTATTGTTCCCATCAAAATAGAAAATAGATGGGAACTGTATATTGTCCTTCATCATGGTTTTCGCCAATTGGTGGTATTTACCAGGTTCGCCGGAATTTAAATACTGCTTGTCCCATACCAGAGTGTCAGCGGTTTGTGCATCAATACGTACGCAATAAAAATTTTCGTTTAAATATGCAGCCATTTTATTGTGGCTGAACGCATTAACAAGCATTACCGAAGACGAAGCACTATTTTTAGCATAAAACGTCAGAAAAATCCCTTTGGGGTTCGATTTGTTCAAAGTCAATGCTTCTTTTAAAGTCAACCAATTTACTGCCAATGGAATGTGATTTACTTTCTTGTCGGCAGGGAATGTACGGAAATAAGCAGGTTGCCAGATTTCGTAACGGGTGGTTTTTTGAACATTTTCCGAAATGTAAACCAACATACAAAGCAATTCGTGGTATTTTTTGTAGCCTTTAAAGGTCAAGCCTTTATTTTGGTCGTCATAAATAAGTACGGTCGGAACGGATGGCTTGTCGCCCAAAAGCAATTTTGCAAGTTCGTGATAAGGCTGGGTCAAATCCCTTTTATACACTTTCCCATCCATGAAAGTAACATCCGTTTTGCTGCTCACATCGAACTTCACGGCATAAAATTTGGCATTGCTGTAATTACAAACTTCCTTGCGTGTAAAAGTGTTTCGTAACATCATTTGAGACGAATCGTTCCCAGTTTTATAAAAAAACACCAATATAGGTTTAGGATTTGACTCGTTCAGAGACTTTACCTGTTCAAAAGTGAGCCAATTCAAGGCCGGCAATATTTCTGTTTGGGCAAAAAGCAAGGTTGGCAAAAGCAAAACTACAACAGAAATTACAGTTTTAATAAATGCTAATTTGATGATTTTCATACACTAAGGTTTCAAAATTTATACCATTTTTTGGCTTCGTAAAAGTAGCAAGTATTTTATAGCTTATTTTAATCTGCCTTGATATTGTACTAATCTTTACTTTTGATAACATTTTTTAACATTCGGTTATTGAAAGCCTTCCCAAAAGTTCTGTTCCTGGCACGCTGGTATCCCGACCGTTACGACCCCATGACTGGCCTGTTCATCAAGCGCCATGCCGAAGTTGCGACCCGGATTGCCGATGTGGCGGTTCTGTATTTACGGGCGGCCCCGGAAAAGTCTTATAGTTATCAAATTGAGCAATATAGAGAAAATGAAGTAGTTACAACACTGGTTTATTACGGGACAAAAAAAACACTACCTTCATTTTTGTCTAAACTGCTTTCTGGGTTTATGTTTGTGGTTTCTTTTGCCAAAGGATACAAGTTCATTTCTGAATCCTGGGGCAAACCGGATATAATCCATGTAAACGTGCTCACCCGACTGGGTGTTTTTGCACTATGGATGCGACTTTTTAGAAATATCAACTATGTGATTACAGAGCATTGGTCGAGGTACTTGCCAATAACCGGTACGTATCGCGGAGTTTTCAGGAAGCTAATCACCAAAATTGTGGTTTGCAGGGCATCTGCTGTGAGTACTGTTTCCCAAAACCTATCGTCAGCTATGCAAAGCCATGGGTTAACCAACAAAAATTATATGGTTTTGCCCAATGTGGTTGATACCGGTGCATATAGTATTGATAACCAGAAAGAAAAAAACAGAATAAAGAGGTTTGTCCATATTTCGTGCTTCGAGGATCGCTCAAAAAACATAAGCGGAATTTTAAGAACACTCTGTAAATTATCGCAAATCAGGCAGGATTTTGAATGTACTATGGTAGGCGAAGGGGTGGATTTGGATAAAATGAAGTCGCTTGCTTCCGACCTTCAATTGAACGAACCCATGCTCAAATTTACGGGCTTGCTTGAAAACGATAAGCTGATAAAAGAATACCAACAGGCTGATTTCATGATAATGTTCAGCAATTATGAGAACATGCCTGTAGTGATCAGTGAGAGTTTTTCGTGCGGGTTGCCAATAATTGCAACTCCGGTTGGAGGTATTCCCGAATATGTGAAACCAGAAAACGGAAGATTGGTCTCGGCAAAGGATGAATCTGCACTTTTGGACGCTATTTGCTTTATGCTTGACCATTCTTCAGATTTTGATAAAAATAAAATCCGGAAGCAAGCTATTGAAACATTTGGCAAACAAGCAGTTGCCAAAAAGCTGGTGCAATTGTATGGTTTTGCCTTTAATAGAAAAAGTTAATCTAAGCCAATGAAATTCGGAATACTCTGCAACGGCACTATTTTTCAGCAATGGCAAGTCGAAACCATAAAACAGCTTGTTGATGCCGGACATTCCTGTTCGTTGTTGATTGTAAATGCAAATATTGTAGAGCATCCTGGTTTTCGTCAAAAGTTGCTGGACTATCCGTATTCAAAGGCTTTATACAGGGTTTGGTTCAGGTTTATGGTGAGGCCGGAAGCAAAAAAAAATGTTGATGTTTCCGGACTATTTCCGGTATCTGATAAAATTTCATGCCTCACGACAAAAAAAGGCTATGCCGAATATTTCGATAAAAAAGATGTGGAAAGGATTAAATCAGATAGTCTCGATTTCATGCTGCGCTTTGGTTTCGGGATTATTAAAGGCGAAATCCTGGACGCCGCAAAATACGGGGTTTGGTCGTACCATCACGACGATGACCGCAAATACCGCGGTGTTCCTACTGGCTTTTGGGAAATCATGTTTGGAGATCCGGTGAACGCAGCCATTTTGCAACGACTTACCAACAAACTCGACAGCGGGGTTATTTTGCGCAAAGCCTATTTTAAAACCATTAACCATTCCTGGGAAGCCAATATCAACAACTTGTTCTTTGGTTCCACCGAATGGCCTTTGCAGGTTTGTACTGAAATAGAAAACGGCAATACGGATTTTCTGTCGGTTACCAATTTGCCCGGAACAGCCATTTATAAATTGCCCGGCAACCTGAAAATGATGCGTTTCCTTGTCAGGCTTGCTCTAAATAGACTTATTTTCCAATTCCGCGACTTATTCCTTACTGAAAAATGGAACGTGGGTATTATTCCCGTTCCGGTTGAAAAAATTTTACAGCCGGGCACCATTACCATTCCTGAGCCTATCTGGCTGAATATCAACAATAAGAAATCGGTTTACCATGCCGATCCATTTGGAATTTTCAAAAATGGTAAATTCAATATTGTTTGCGAAGAGTACGATTACCGGACTGCTAAAGGTGTTCTGGTTTCCTTTCAGGCCGAAGTTCAATCAACTAAAATTGACAAAAAATCCCTTGCTCTTGAGAAAGATTACCACCTTGCATTCCCATATTTAATAGAATACCAGGGAAAATCCTATTGCATTCCCGAAAATTCAGAAGGCGGAAATGTTGATCTTTACCAATTTGATCTACTAGGCGGAAAACTGTTTTTCGAGCATACATTAATCGAAAACCTGAAAGCTGTTGATGCATCTCTATTCAATTACAATGGGTTTTGGTGGTTGTTTTTTACCGACAGGGTTTCAACAAATGAGCGTTTGCACATTTGGTATTCAACTGATTTTCTGGGACCATACCAGCCTCATGCTAACAATCCTGTAAAAGTGGATGTGCGTTCATCACGACCAGCCGGGAATCCTTTTTTATTGGATGGAAAATTGCTGCGCCCTTCGCAGGATTGCGCAATTCGCTCCGGCAACAGAATCACGATAAATGAAATACTCAGGCTCTCTACAACAGATTTTGCCGAAGCTGAATATGCAATCCTTTGTCCCTCTAAAGGCTCTACATTTGCCGAAGGAATGCATACCTTTTGTGTTACAGATGGAGCTGTAATTGTTGATGGAAAGCGCGAAGTGTTTATCTGGCAGGCATTTGTGAGGAAACTATCTACTAAATTTAAAAAGAAATTTAACTGATTTACAAAATGATGAAATCCCAAATTACTATATTCTTCCTTTTACTGAATTTAGGTTGTAACCAATGGCTTTTTGCCCAGAAAAACAATGATTTAAGCCCAACTTCTGCAAGGTTGTACCACGATATCTCTGTTCTTGCCTCCGACTCGCTCGAAGGCAGGGAAGCCGGGACACTAAATGAGCAAAAGGCTGCAGATTATATTGCAAAACAAATGCAATCCATTGGTTTGTTGCCCAAAGGCGATCACGAAGGTTCCTATCTGAGCGAATTCCGTATCAATTTTCCGGTTATTTTTAAGGAAGCGAAACTGCGAATTAACTCAATTGATTTTAAACACAAAGACGAATTTGGAGCAACCGATCTGTCGTCAGCCGGAACGGTTGAAAGTGAATTGAGTAAAATCGGGAATGGCTTTAACTTCCCTGAACCCAGTGCTTCAGATAAAAATCAAATAAATGGCAAAATCGTCCTTCTCGATATTGCCTCAAAAGTGAAATTGGAAGGAAATGAAGCAATAATTAATGATATTGTTACGAAGGTTAAATCAGTAGTGAATAGCGGTGCCATCGGGGTTATCCTTTACAACAGTTCGCGCAAAACCTCTGAGGATGTGCTGTTTGGATCGCCTTTCACCGAGTCGGTGGGTGTGCCGGTAGTGTAT
>CAIRHD010000209.1 GCA_903878265.1 uncultured Bacteroidales bacterium
CCATCGTATTTCATCAACCCATAGTTGTTGGCCACATATACAAACCCCTGACTGTCCATATCAATAGACCAGTTCTGGCTACCAGCAGCGTAATGGTTTCGGGTATAATGCGTTACCAGGCACGACGATTGTGCAAGTAAAACCGTATTTAAAGCAAATACAGAAAGGATGATAAGGGAAAGAGGGAATATATTTTTCATCCTATTGAAATCAAAGGGTGCATCCAACTCAGTTTGCGGATAAAATTACAGCATTTTGCTAACCAAACTGAAATTGTGGCAAGAAATTATCTGAAGCAGTTTCCTAAACCTCCCTGTTTCGGGTTTAAATCAATCGTAATATCTCAATTATTTCCTGTATAAATACGTTTGCGAACAGCCAAAACAGTTGGTTGATAAGTCTTCAAAACCATTTTATCGGTTTCAAAGTTCGATGTTTTATTGCATAAAATTCATCGATAGCACAATAAAACTGATATAGCCACTTTTTTATAGGTAGAAAAGTTGAAACCAATGATAAATGAAGTATACAAATTGCTGAGGCAGGGTTTAGTCTTTAGTTTGCTATTTATAATCAGTTTTACTGCTTTTTCACAGGCAAGCGAGGAGCAAAACGATAGCCTATATTCAGCGCGGCTAATGCAAGCTAACCTCGAATTATATGGCCAAATCGATAGCATTAACCTATTGAGAAAAGAAACCAACAACAGGAATAAAATCCTTCACCAACAGGTTGATTCGTTGCAAGTTATTATTGCCAAGCTCCAGGCGGAAATGGTTTTGTCCAATACAAAAATCGATACGCTGTCAACCCAAAAGTTACGCATAAAGCAGGAATTACTTGCTTTAAAGCAACAAATGCTGCTAACAGGCACGGCACTCGAAGAGAAACTCCAGTTGCTGCGCGACAAGGAATACCAGTTGAACGATTGCCAAAGCAAACTTCGGGAAGCCAAGTCGGATGCTTCACTTAATCAAGCAAAGCTCGAAGGCAAAATTGATGTCAACAATACCAAAGTTGAAGCCAAGGATAGGGAAATTGCGTATATGCAGGAAACAATCGAAGAAAAAGACCGAATTATAACCGAAAAAACTGCCGATCTGGCTTTGATTTACCATGATAAAAGCAACTCTTTGAGTATTGTGGATTCGCTTTCGAGGGCACTGAATGCAAACGAACTTGAACTGGTGAAGGTTAGCGAACGGCTTAAAATTATCGAAAGCCAGTATAACGAGATGGTGGCACAGCGCACGGCAGCCCAAAATAAAAAAAAGAAAATACGTTTTGTTCAGGGAGTTGTTTTGAAGAACTACCGTACCCCCGATTATCAGTTGGCTCCCAAAAGTTCCACATCCACGGCCACTTATGTTATCACAAACAAGAATTCGGGTAAGCTCGAATTTGATTATATAACTGGCGTAAGCCTTTCGTTGTACGATTTGAGCAAAACCGATGGAAAATACACGTATGATGCGGGTATATTTTTCGGGTTTGGCGGCACCAATCTTTTTAAGAATTTCTATGTTTCACCAAGTTTTAAAGCTTTCGACTTTTTTCATTTTATGCTTGGTTTGAATATTGCCGAATACCAGCAATTGCAGTCGGGATTCAACGAAGGCGATGCTTTGCCACCCGGCATGGGCATTCCAACCGTAAAAGAATGGAAAGCAAATTTGTTTTTTGGTATGACGATTGATTTTGAACTGCTATCGAATATTCCGAAAAAAATGTAGGCAGCTACGATGATAAAGGTTCAATTGACTGCGCTGTTCAAGGTTCAAATGGCTGCGCTGTTCAAGGTTCAATGCTTCGCTTTCACGGGTTCAATGCTTCGCGTTCAGATGTTCAATTATTCATTTATTCTATTGTTCAATTGCTCCGCGTTCGAGGTTCAATTGCTGCAATGTTCCATTTTCCATTAACCATTTCCTATTTTCCATTAACCATTTCCTATTAACCATTTCCTATTAACCATTTTTCCATAAACCATTGTCCATTAACCATTTTTTCTCACAACAAGCGAAACCAATCGAAATAGGCACTATCTTTGCAGTCCTTTAGAAACGCAATCAGGGGCTGACCGGTTTTGACAGCAAGGACAGTGGGATTGTAAGCATGCCGGGACTTTGAGTGAATGGCCCGTTAAAACCAAACACCCGCGCCAACTAAATGGCAACAATTACGATTACGCATTAGCCGCTTAATCACAGTATTAACCTGCTAATTGTCCTCCGGGAAGCCTCGCCATCCGGCGTCCCGCTCAAGGGCATCGAAAAGGGAAGGA
>CAIRHD010000210.1 GCA_903878265.1 uncultured Bacteroidales bacterium
TACACTATATAGACACGAAAAACAGCTTTTACCCCTACAAGCATAAATGAAAAAAGGAAAGTATTTGTTAAAATACTTTCCTTTAAGATAGCAAAAATTTAATTATCAGTATCTTAACAAATGATTAATTCTTATGGTTTATTATTGCCAATCCACTATTTTAAGAAGTTCAGGATCCTCGGTATGTACTTTAATAATCAACTCCCCAAACAAGGTATTTGCCCAAGCAAACCAGCTTCTGGTATAATCTTCGGGTCTGTCTTTGTTAAAGGATTCGTGCATAAAGCCTTTGCCCGCAGGGGTGGTTTTCAACATGCGCAGGCATTCTTTAATTTCAACAGGATTTGAACTCGTCAAGGCTTGCATAATGATGGTCATTGGCCAGATTTTATCAGGCAATGTATGTGGGCTTCCAATACCCGATGCAGCCTTGCCTTTGAAAAACCAGCTATGGTCATTACTCAACAGAAACTTCCTGGTGTTTTGGTAAATAGCATCATTTTTGTCGATACAATCCAAATAAGGCAGGGAAAGAAGGCTCGGAACATTGCTGTCGTCCATCATCAGGCGGTTTCCAAAACCATCCACCTCGTATGCTAAAATATTGCCGTAGTTCAAATGCTCATAAACTGCAAATTGTTTAAGGGCTTGTTCCACTTCATCAGCTAACCTCCGGCTTTTTGAAGCCAGTGCTTTGTTTCCTGTAACATTTTCGCAAATCTCGCTTAGCTGTCGAAGCGATTTCACAGCAAAATAATTGGACGGGATAAGAAAAGGAAACATGGTTGCATCATCTGATGGCCTGAAAGTGGAACAAATCAGTCCAACAGGCCGCATTGGGTTTCCCATGCCGTTACATGGCACATTGTCAGTAAACCAGGAAGTTACACGCTTGAACGAATATGGTCCGGCATTCTCTTTCCGTTGTTGCACCCTGAAAGTAGTGTAAACAAGTTCCATAGCATCACTCCATTTGCTGTCGAATACTGAAGTGTCACCAGTGGTTTTCCAGTATCCATAAGCTAACCTGATTGGATAACACAGGGAATCAATTTCCCATTTGCGTTCGTGAATTCCGGGTTTCATATCGGTAATGTCCGACTTCCATTCGCTTATTTCGTCCCCATCCAGGAATGCATTGGCATAAGGATCAAGCAAAATACATTTTACCTGGCGGTTTATAACACCAGCAATTAAATTGCGAAGTGGCAAATCCTGTTTGGTCAACGGCAAATACGGCCAAACCTGTGCCGACGAATCGCGTAACCACATAGCATGAATGTCGCCGGTAATAACAAAAGTATCAGGTTTTCCATCCAATTCAGTATACGTAACGGTTGTATCAAGTGTATTTGGGAAGCAGTTTTCGAAAAGCCAGGCAAGTTCAGGGTACGAAATTTCTTTTTTTACCCTCAAAATGGTTTCTTCTACTGCCATGCTGTTAAAATTCCTTTTAGAAATCTCAGGCCGTAAACTAGTATAGTCAGGAGGAGAAAATTGAAATGGTAAGGCAAATAAATTACTGTATCTGCTTGCTGCCAAACCGGCAATTGCAATTCCGGTAGATTTGATAAAATTTCGTCTTGCAGTCATAAGGAAGGATTATTTTCAAAGTAAAATTAGGAATATTTTTAAGACTGAATCATTCAAATGGAAAAATGCATTGGGAAATACTTCCTTATTAGCAAGTGTTTCACAAAATTTCAAGCTGCAAAGCTAGCTCTCCAATCTTTCTTGGAAGAATGAACTTGGTTTTAGGAATGTTTCAGATGCTAATTCGTAATCCGCTTGCGGTACAAATTGCTTCAAAATCCCACGAGAAACAATGATTTTCAATACACTCAGCCAAAATTCAATACCATTCGCATCAGCGTTCAAAATGCTTGGCCATATACTTTTATCAAATAATTCCCTTTCATTTCAAGCAACCTATTATCTTTGCTTAATCATTATAATCCGAAAAACAACACGATTGAAAAAGGCAAGAATCCATATTATATTATTGATACTGGTATTATTTTCGCTATCAGCATGTTATCACACTAACAAGGTTGAGCAGCGAGGCGGCTATATTTTGGTAAAAAACACCATTAAAAACCGTAATGCTTACCTGCCATCCGACGAATTGGAAGGCTTTATCCAGCAAAGTTCCCTTCCCGGAAGACTGGCTCCTTATATCAGGCCAGGGATTTTCTTTTATGAAAACAGTTTGAAAGGCAAAGAGACCAAATTCAAATTGTTCCAGCGCAAATCCTTTGGTAAAAAACCCATAATACTCGATACTCTACTTGCACAAGTATCGACTGATAAATTAAAAATCTATCTGAAAAACAAAGGTTTTTATCATGCCAATGTTACAAAAGAGATAAAATGCAAGCACAACACAGCCTCGGTAATATACCATATCAATTCAGGCGAACCCTGTATTGTTGATAAATTCGAATATAATGTTCCCGACACCGTGATGCTTGCATATATTTTGGCCGATGCCGAAAACGGAAAACTTCGCAAGGGCATGATCTACGATACTTATTTCCTGGATGATGAACGCGACCGTATTGCCAGTATGCTCAAAAACAACAGCTACTTTAATTTTTCCCTCAGCGACATTTATTATGTTGTAGATACCACGAATGCCGGACATTCAGCAACTGTTGAGCTGCATACAAAAAAAATCAAGGTTAATGTTCCCGGCAGCGGCGACTCTACAAAAAAAATACAACACCCCAGATTTTATATCAATAACATTTACATCACGCCTAATGCCAGCATTATATCAAATGTTGAACATTATGATACTTTAGCTTATAGCTACCTTCAAAGCAAGGCTGATTCGGTTGCGAAAACTTTGTATATTTTGCACAACAACGATATTTCCCTAAAGCCATCCTTTCTTTTGTCGTGCTTGAAATTAGCCCCCGGCGATGCTTATAACCAACTGGCTGCCAACCAAACATATAAAAAACTGATAAACCAGGGCATTATTGGCAGTGCAAACATCAATATGGTGGTCTACAATCCGGATACCCTCAGCCCACTCGAAAAACAATGGATTGACTGCAACATCAGGCTTGTCAGGAACAAACTCTTTGCTTTTAACATTGGATCCGAAGGCACCAACTCAGCAGGTCGGTTCGGGATGGGGCTAAACACATCGATACAAAACAGGAACCTTTTCAGGGGCGCCGAGGTAATTTCGCTTAAGTTAAGGACAAGTGCCGAAATACAAGGAAGCCTGAACAATGGCAGCCAAAATTCGGAAAAGTACTTCTTGATTTTCAACACACTCGAAGGTGGAGCCGAGGTGAGTATCGATTTCCCCCGGATATTGCTTCCTTACCATCCCAAATACAATCAAAACTTACACCAAGGGCTTACATCGGTGAGTGCAGGTATTGGTTTTGAATATAGGCCCGAATATAAGCGGAACATTTCCACAGCCGCTTGGTCGTACAAGTGGAACCAGGGCGAACGCATCAAACATGTTTTTACACCTATCGAATTAAACTATGTGAACATTTCAACAAGCCAAGCCTTTCAGTTACACCTTGATACCCTGACAGATCCACAGTACAAATCGCAATATACCGACCACCTCCTGACAATGATCCGCTATAGTTTTATACTAAGCAATATTGGAATCACAAAGGAAAATGATCAGTTTTTTTTACGGCTTAATGCCGAAACATCGGGGAATATTCCTTATTTATTCGATAATATCGCCAATAACCCTGTTACAAGCGAAGGCTACTATGAACGGTTCGGCGTGAGGTATTCGCAATTTATTCGTTTTGATGCAGATTTTCGGAAGTATTGGAAACTCAAGTTTGGCAATACTTTAGTTTTCAGGATTATGGGCGGGCTTGCATTGCCTTATGGAAATTCGGTATCAATCCCTTTTGAAAAAAGCTTCTGGCTAGGTGGTGCTAACGATATGCGTGGTTGGCGTTTACGGTCGCTGGGACCGGGAGCTTATGCGGCCAGCGATAAAAATTACGATAAAACAGGCGACATTCTACTGCAATCGAGCATCGAACAACGGTTCCCGATTTATAGTTTCTTGCTTGGCAGCCTGTTTATTGATGCAGGAAATGTTTGGTTGCGCGAAAAAAGCGAAGATTTTCCAAATGGCGAATTCAAGCTAAGTTCGTTTTATAAACAAATTGCCATGGATTTAGGCGTGGGTTTCCGGTTCGACTTTTCGTTCTTTATTTTCAGGATCGATGCCGCAGTGCCATTTTATAACCCGGCATTAACAGATAAATGGTTCAATACCAACGATTTCAGGCTCCGAAATGCAATATGGAATTTCGGGATTGGATATCCATTTTAGCAGTCTTACAATCTATATCCCGAATTTTATAAAACTTATTTAAGTGCCATTATGGAACAGCATAAGCTTACAATAAACAAGAGTAATCCCTCCCAAATTCAGAAATATTTGATATCGGCAGCAGAATTCAGTAAATCTATTTTCGGGGAATTCCCTTACTCGCCAACTCCTGGCCAACAAGAACTTATTAAAAGGCTTGCTGATTTCATCGTTTCCGACCAAGGCCAATTCCCGCTTTTTCTTCTCGAAGGATACGCCGGAACTGGGAAAACCACTGTTGTCAGTACTTTGGTAAAAGCTTTGCCTAAAGTGGGATACAAAGCTGTATTACTTGCACCTACCGGCAGGGCAGCTAAAGTGCTTTCCCTTTATGCACAAATGCCGGCATTTACCATTCATAAACGCTTGTACAGGCCAGGCGTTGATGGCGAAGGGCATGTGAAATTTCAAGTGCTTCAAAACAAGTCGGTACGCACACTCTTTATTGTAGATGAGGCTTCAATGATTCCCGACAACAAGCAGTCGGGCGAAAACGGGGCTTTCCAATCGCAAAACTTGCTCGAAGACCTTATTGGCCATGTTTATTCGGGCGATGGCTGCAAAATGTTGTTCCTTGGCGACTCGTGCCAGTTACCACCGGTTGGCATTAAACAAAGTCCAGCCTTAGATAGAGAATTGCTCAGAGAATCTTATTACCTCGATTTGGATTATTTCGTCCTTTCGGATGTGGTGAGGCAATCGCTCGAATCAGGAATCCTGTCTGTGGCAACGGCTATCAGGGCGAAAATCAACCAAGCTGTTTTGGGGCTACCTTTGCCATTGTTCAAAAAGGAAAACGAATTTTTAGATGTGGTAAGCATAACTGGCGTGGATATGCCGGATGCAATACAACAAGCATATCACGTTTTTGGCCGCGAAAATACCGTGGTGATCACCCGTTCGAACAAACGAGCCAACTTATTTAATCAGGCAATAAGGGAAAGAATTCTTTTCCATGAAAACGAATTGGCAGCCGGCGACAACCTAATGGTGGTGAAGAACAACTATTTCTGGTTGCCTGATGAATCAAAAGCCGGCTTTATTGCCAATGGAGATATTGTTGAAGTGCAAAGCATAAGAAAAATAGAAGAACTGTATGGTTTTAGGTTTACCGAAGCCACAGTCCGGATGGTCGATTATCCAGATGAACCTTCATTTGATGTGAAATTATTGCTCAATACCCTCAATTCCGAAAGCCCGGCATTAAGCTACGAAGATAACCAACGGCTGTTTAATGAAGTGATGGCCGATTATATGAACGAAAGTTCCCGCCGCAAACGCATGGCTGCTCTCAGGACAAACCCACATTTTAATGCCTTACAAGTGAAACATGCCAATGCCCTTACTTGTCATAAAACACAGGGCGGGCAATGGGATGCGGTATTTATCGAAAAAGGATTCCTGAAAGATGAAATGATAGATAATGAATATCTTAGATGGTTATATACCGCTGTTACCCGCGCAACCACAAAATTATTCCTTGTCAACTTTGAAGAACGTTTTTTTTGTTAAAATGTATAATTCTATTAGATATTTTGTGAGAAAAAAACATTGACAGAAGTCAGAAGACGTAAGTCGGAAGTTAGCTATTAGAATGGTTTTCCCATTACAAGTAACATACTGTATGATAATTAACTTTATTCGACTTGATTTGTGTCAGAAGAATATAATATCAATTGTGTAAACTTCGGACTTCTGCCCCCCCCCAAAAAAGTATAATTCCTTTCAATTCCTCCTGTTTTCGTCAATGGGACACCCAAGAATTAATTTAGATTATTTTTACTTTTGTGTTGATATCATATAGCTCCTGTTGTTCCGGATCCATTTTTAACATTTTAACCTTTGTCTCCTTTGAGCTTGTACGTTGAGAAACATTTTGGTACACGTTAAATGTGATTTGCTCTTCTCCTTTCAGGCTGATGGATAATTTATTGACTTTTAGCAATCGTTCTAATTCCAACATAATAGAATAGGCAGTGAAACAAATACTTCTCCATCCATTTTGAGATACTTTTTGTACCCTTTGTTGTTGATGTTGGCTTTAGTGGGTCGTGTACCAAGGATGTATTCATATCCATCTTCTTCTAAAACAGAGATGTTTTTCTTTGATAACAGTCCAGAATCTGCAATTACGATTGGTTTGTCCAGGTTTAATCGTTTCTCCATACATTGAAGAACCGGGATAAAGGTGTTTCCTTCAAAAATATTCCCTTCAAACAATTCATACCCAATCGGATTCCCTCCATGTCCCACCAATAGCTCAAGGAAGACTTGATGCCATTGAGGCTTGCCGTCTTTTGGGAACCCGGTCTTTCGCAAATCATCCCCTTCTATAGTTTCAAAGTAAAGCGTTGCCATTTCGTAGAATGCCACTTATAGACACATTTGCGTGTAAAAAACGAAATTTAGGAGATTAAGAAAAGAATGATTAGCAGGTAAAACAGTACATTTGCGGGGTGAAGCGAAGGGCGATTTATATGACCCATTGCCATTAAATAGCTGTACCCTAAAAAACCAACAACTGAACACCGCAATAATTATCGTAATTCAAAAGTCGGAAAAAACAGAAAGGAACAAGCCATGCAAACCATGAAACAGACCAGATTGGCAAACGCCAAACAATAGCGATAATTACAAAAAACATATTGGTGCAGACGATGGAGTATCAGAAATACTGTTGTACAAAACAATCAAAATGGTAGGCAGAGAAATTTTAAATGTTCGTACAGGCATTGAAGCCATTGAAACTTGCCAAAACAATCCTGATATTGATTTGGTTTTGATGGATATACTGATGCCCGAAATGGGCGGATACGAAGCCACCCGCAAAATCCGGGAATTTCACAAAGAGGTTGTCATTATTGCTCAAACTGCTTTTGCTTTAAGCGGAGACAGTGAAAAAGCAATAGCTTCCGGTTGCAACGATTATGTTTCAAAACCCATCATCAAAGCCGAATTACATGCGTTGATACAATAGTATTTCGCGAAATCAGCGGATTCTATCCAGTAAGCGATCAAAGCCAAGAAATTCCAAAATGATAATTTGCTTTCATGCACCGAATAAATTTTTGAATTGATTTGCTATGGAAAAAATGATTTATACCCTAATTGCTGTAAACGAAGGTTCAGGAAAACTGGATCAGCTTTTGCTCGATATGAAAGGCATTTCGGGAGTTGCCTTAAATACGGTTTGCCTTAATGGAATTGCTGCTGTGGTGGGCGGGAACAACAAGTCCGATTTAATTTCCGATAAAGCCAATGCCCTTGAATTTGCTGGTATTATCGACAAACTTTCGCATGGCTTTACTTTGCTGCCCATGCGTTATGGTTCTTTCATGGAATCGACCGATGCTATTGCCCTTATGCTTGAAAGGAATTATCAGGAAATAGAACAGAACCTTCGTAAGGTGGAAGGCAAATTCGAGTTTGGCCTGAAGGTTTTTTGTGATTCCGAAAAATTAAAGGCCAGCATCATACTAAAAACCGAAGCAGAAACCGGATCCACCACAAATGCCTCACCCGAAGTTAAAAACTCGGTTTTCAGGGAGTATGTAAATGCAAAACTTAAAGCACACAGGCTCGAAGAATTGATGATTTCTTACGTTGATACGGTAATTGCGGCCATTAACGCACAACTCGCCATACTACAGGCGGAACACAAATTTAAAAAAATGGCATCAGCAGCCATCCTGATCGATTCGATTTTCCTGCTCGAAAAGGGAAAGAAGAACGAACTTGTTGATGCAATAAAAATACTGCAAAGCCAATTTCCGGGGCTTGATTTTGTGCTTACCGGCCCATGGCCTCCCTATAGTTTTGTAGAAACCACAATAAAGTAAACCAACCATGAGCGAAAATAAAATCCTCTTCAATACCGGATCGCTCGATAGCCTTTCGCAGGAAATCGGGAAACTTGCAAGCATCGAAGATTCCAAGCTAAAACTTACCCCCGACAATGCCGATTCTGGTCTGGCAAAGCTGGTACTTACCCTTGTGGAGCTTATCCGCAAATTGGTGGAAAAACAAGCCATGCGCCGCGTTGATGGCGGTTCGCTTACCGATGACGAAATTGAACGCCTCGGCGAAACCCTGATGAAACTGGAATTGAAAATGGAAGAGCTCAAAAAACATTTTAACCTTACCGACAGGGATTTGAATATCAACCTTGGGCCATTGGGCGACTTGATGTAAAAAGTGCTTCCCCTGCTGTGATGCAACTGTCAAAAACAGGTTTCCAACAGCTTAGTGTATAATCGAAAGGCTGAATTGGGCTATTGCTTTTTGCGGAAAATCATTTTCTAAAACTTTGCCTCATTGCTCTTCGATCCGTGCCGAAAAATCATCCAGGATTATCGGTTCTTTACCGGTATTCCAGGCATAAACTTTCAAGTTCAAACCTTTTTGCTTTAACAGTCCTGCATCCAAAATCAAAAAATTTGTTACGAAATTCATGGCGTTTTCATCATGGATAAACCCATCCATATCAACAGCTTTCCATAAAACCGACTTGCCGTTTTTCTCGATAGAAATAACAAAAATGGCTTTGGCAGCCGGAATGGCTTTAGCCCAAACGCCTGTCCGGATGATAATCACAGCCGTGCTATCCGAAAAATCCAACGAATCCAACGGATACTCGAATGAAACCGAATACTTGTCGGGAAGCAATTGTAACATGCGATTCTCATTTGTTGTTGCAACACTTGCTTCATCAGGCTTCGACCAATAAACCATATCCCCATCTAAATTATTATTGCTCACAAGCAATTCCTTGATAGGCTTTTCGTCTTTTATCCCAAAGAACTTGTAAACGGGGTTTACTGTTTTGCTATCGTCATTGGTGCCTGCTTTTAGTTTGGTAAAACCTGTTGAATTCCAGACGATAGAAATCGTGTCGGCCATCATCCGCGTATCCGTGCAGCGGAACATGATTTTTACCACATCAGGATCGGGTTTATTATCTTCAAGATTCATAATCAAAGGATTGATCCACAGTCCGTAAGCAGCATTTTTAGGGACAATGTGGTAAATCCTGATATCGCCGTTTTTAAGCAGATAATACACATATACAGCCCCATCTTTATAAAGAAAACTTTTCACTTTCCCCAACAAGCTCCTTTTGATTTCAATAGCTGCGCGCGTAATATCTTCGCGGTTTTCAGGCACATCA
>CAIRHD010000211.1 GCA_903878265.1 uncultured Bacteroidales bacterium
GATAAGGATGCTTGCACATGAAGCGGCAGCAGTCAACGTTGGGGAGTTAGGCACGCTTGTAGCGGCTGGGATGGTAACTGCGGTAATTGCACCAGGAACGGCTGGGTTCCAGTTTCCTGCAACAAACCAACTTGAACTTACTGCACCTGTCCAGGTTGCAGCCGAAGGAGTAACAGCATTGATGGTAATGTTCATGGTGGTACCAATAGCACATGCACCTGTAGGTGTAAATGTATAAAGTGAAGCACCTAAAACAGCAGTGTTTACTTGTGCAGGTGACCAAGTGCCTACAACTCCATTTGTTGAAGTGGTAGGTAAGAAAACGCCAACAGTTCCTTGGTTGTAAGGGCCTAATTGTGCAAATGTAGGTGTAACAGGTGCATTAACAACAACACTCATGGTTGCAGTAGTTGCGCATTGGCCAGCAGCAGGGGTAAACGTATAAACGGTTGTGCCTGATGTAGCCGTGCTGAAAGCAGGACTCCAGGTTCCGGTGTAGCCGTTGATTGATGTAAGAGCCAATGAACCAGCATCGCCAACGCAGAAAGGTCCGATTTGAGCGAATGTTGGTGTAACAGGAGTGTTTTCTGTAATAACAGCACTTCCTGTCATAGGGGTAGTGCCACCAGCATTGGTACCAGATACGGTGTAAGTTCCGGCAAGCCTGTTTCCGAAGCTAACAGCCGAACCTGTACCTGCAACTGTTGCGCCACCAGGTGTAATGGTGTAAGTAACACCAACTTCTGAGTTAGCAACACCTACTGGTAAACCAACCCCACCTTGGCAGTATGAACCTCCACCTGTTACTGCATAAGCTGTTGGGCCAGCGGCAGGAGGATTGAGAACAGGATTATTCCTATTTGTGATAACATGGTTAGCATTAACAGTTACATTAGTATAAGCGGGTAAATATGCATATACTTTTGAAGGCCATGGAGCTGCTGCAAATGACCAGTTAATGTTAAATTGTGAGTTAGCAGTAAAAGGAAGTGAACTGGTAAGTTTAATACGAGTGACACAATTACCTGGGGCTACTGTTGAAAGGATAGTGCCATTTCCAGCACCACATTGAGGGGCTGCTAGAGTCATCTTGATACCAGTTGCTACAACTGTAAGGTTTGCCTGTTTAGGCTGCAGGCATAAAGCAAGGTTTGAAAAACCATCGACAATAGTAGCTGTCATAACAGCACCTGCTGGTAAAACACCAAAGTTATAGGTGAAACCAGCTTGTACGCCAGCTAATTCAAATGTTGCAGCTGCTCCAGGATTGGTGTGTACAATGTAAACATCAAAGATATACTCTGTACTTGAAATTTGAGCATCGTTCCTAATCTCACAGATGTAAGTTGGATTTACTGCTTTTACTGTTGAAGGCAGAAGCCAAAACAACGCAAATGCAACAATTAGATTTAGAAATAGATTTTTTTTCATCGTTTTTAAATTTAGTTATTATTTGGGTTTTTATTTAGTAAGGTCTTTGGGTACTAATTCCTATAATGATATTTGGATCAATTTTCACAAGGTCATCACCGTCAATATAACCGCCGCCATCTAAATCGCTAGCGATGTATCCAGTTGAACCAAGTATTACGTCTGGATCCATTAATGCCAAATCATCACCATCAATTATACCATCTTGTGTAACATCGCCGACAAAGATAACATATTTCCCTGAAACAATGTTCAAGTTATCACCATAAGCTGAATTTGCGGCGGATGTGAAATCATAATTCACGCTTCCTGAGAAAGAGATTGGATTTGCGCTCCATGTTTCAACACTATTACGATGTTTGATAACCAAATAATATGGTCCGCTCTCAGCCTGTGGAAGCGAAAATGAAGCCATGCCATTCTGGTACAACAAAACATTATCAAATGTTTTGTAAATATTGTACGGAGCAGTTGCTTCAGCCAATTGTACGGTAATAACATCTGCAACTGGACCTGCAAAATGATCACCCATATCATCCTGTGCTTTATTCATATTTGTACCATTGAACAAACCTTCAAGATATACCTTGGTGTTTTGGCTTACAGCCTGACTTGGGGAAGAAGTGATTACCGTATTAATGGTCACAGGGCTTCCACTTACAAAGGCTGAAACTATTGTATTGTAAGGTGTAGGGGTAAAATTCCAACTGTAACTGGCTGGATTACCATCGAAACTATTCGTATTGGTAAGCTTTACCCGGCAAACCCTGTTACCATCACCTGTGCTGATTATTGTGCCGCTTGAAATACCGGTAGCATAATTTCTAGGTGGGGTACGTGGTGCAATTTTCAGGCAGTTGGTAGTACCACTTGCAAAAGCAATACTTTGAGGAGCCTGACTTGCATTCAAGCCTGAAGTGCTTGGTACAATTTCAGCCGAAATTGTACCACCGTTAAGGAAGGCTGAGTTGATCAACAAACCTGTTTGGAAACAGGCAAGTTCAAAAGGAGTGGTTCCTGTACGGCTAAGATAAATATCAAATTGAAATTCATTAGCGGAAACAAACGATTCGTTGCGAATGTCGCATTGATAGGTCGGTGTTTGCCCAAACAGGGTGAAAGGAAGCAGAAAGATCAGGTAAACGACGAATCGTTTACCTGATGTTACATAAGTTGAAATTGTTTTTTTCATTTTCAGCATTATTTATTTAAGGGTTAAACATTAGTAAGGTCTTTGGATACCAGGCCCTATTACGATATTAGGATCGATAATCACATAATCATCACCATCCACATAACCATATCCATCGAGGTCGGTATTTAAATAACCAGCAGAACCCAAGATTACATCTGGATCCATGATTGTAATATCATCACCATCAACAAGGCCATCCTGATTCACATCGCCTACAAACAGAGCAAATACTCCTCCTATATCCACCATGGCATCAAATCCATAAGCTTGGGTTGAAGCTGTACTGAAATTATAGGAAATGGTAGAACCACTGAATGAAATTGGTGCTGCACTCCAAATCTCAACACTGTTACGGTGTTTTATGGAAATATAGTACGAACCACTTGCACTTGCTGACACAGTAGGAATGGATAAAGTACCATCTGTATTGAGGTCAACATTGTTGAAGGTATAGGCTACATCATAAGGAGCAGTTCCATCATGCAACTCAATAGTTACCTGATCTGCTACAGTTCCAGGGAAATGATCCCCATTTTCATCCTGTGCTTTGTGCATAGCTCCATCACCAACATATATACCTTGCAAGTATGCAGTCAAATTCAGCGTCTTGGTTGCTGGTGCACACGATGAGCACTCGTTAAAGCAAACTACAGGAGCAGAATACATTCCAGTGGTAACTGTTACGGTACGGTTGTAACCACCGAATCCATTGTTAACACCGCAGGAAGCAGGAACATTTTCCGAACCGGGCCAGTCGTTGCCATTGATAAATTTGTACTGGTGAGTACTGTTTTCATCAACAGAGATTGTTGCCTCATACCGGGTGGTTGCAGGAATCTGCGTCATTAAAGTTGAACCGGCATTCCAACCCTGGAAGCTGCCAGTTACATGAACACCATTAGCAGATACTGTCTGGTTGGCCATATCAACAGTAAGTGTAAGCGGAACTTGAGTTACGCAGTTTGAACAGGATCCGAAACATACCAATGGCAAGGTTTCGCTAACGCTAACGGTAAAAAAACGGTTTCCATCAAAGTTACATGCACCTGGGACAGACTCATCAGATCCCCAAGCATTTCCATTGACAAATTTATATTGGTAAGTGCCTGCAGCAAGTGGAAGAGTAACAGCCCATACACCGCTTCCCATATCGGTAAGTATTGTGGCAGATGGATTCCAACCTTGGAAGCTGCCAGCAATATGAACACCTAATGGAGAAACAGTTTGTTGGCTCATATTTACTTGGAAAGTAACGGATGGAGCGAATGTTTCGGTTAAAATCTGGGTAGCAGTTGTAGTGCCAGTAGTTGTAAGACCGCCAGCCACAATCAATTTCCAGGTATTGACACCAGCACTACTAAGATTAACCGAACCTAATGAAGGACCGAGAACAGGAACAACAAGATTAGGTTCAATAACCCATGAATCTGTTGCGGGTTTGTAAACAAAGCAAGGGTTAGGAACTGCCGGTAACCAAGCTGATGTTGGACTACCCGCTGCAATGATTATTCCGTCTGTTCCCCAAGGTGCTGCATCAAAACGGTACATAGTTCCACCGGGGTAATTAGCTTTGGTTGGAGAATTTGTACCTGTTTGATTGATGTTTTCTGCTGTAAGGCTCACATTGCTTGAAGGCTGAAATGCAGTATTACCAGGGTATGAACTCTTGGCTGATACCCAGGAAATAACATCAGGTGATGTAATAGTTCCTACATAAACAGAGTTTGAAATAACATAAAGGTCGGCTCCTGCTACATATACAAGTTTGTTACCTGTAACAGAAAAAGCTCCCCCAAATTTTGCACCTGGCATCGAAGTTGCGGTCGTCCAAGTATCAGTAAGCGTATTATACCTGTAAACGCTTGAAAGAACAGTAGAAGCATTATCAACTCCACCAGCAACGTATATGTCGGTACCATGAGCAACAGCTTTGCACCAGCCTATTGAAGCTGGCAGTACTGATGGCATTGTAACCCAAGCATCAGTAGCAATGTTATACCTGTAAACTGTATTTGCATAAGTAGTACTATTGGAACCACCTATAACAAATATATCTCCATTTACAATAGCCGAAGCCATAATCAGACGTTTGGCAGGCAGTGAAGCAATAGCACTCCAGGTATCTGTGTTCGAATTGTACTTGTAACACTCGGTTCCAAGGGCAGAGGCTGTATTGCCACCAAAACTGTATAAGTAACCAACAGGGGGTACAACAGAATTATCAGTATATCCAACGCCTGAACTCAAATAGGTAGTAGTAGGATAAACTGAGCCAGCACTCCACAAACCTGCTCCACCAGCAAAAACCGTTATCGCTTTAGATGAGCAGTTATTAGCCATATTTCCGTCAATAACTGGCAAAAGGTCTGTGCAAGCCTGTAAAGTGAAGCTTCCTGCCGTTGGTGTCCATGAATCAAAAGTAACTTGCTCTGTTAGGCCCGGAGCTAATGCAGTAATTGTTTTTGTTGAAGAATAACCTGCCGGTGTACTGCTTAAAGTAACATTGAATGTTTCTGTGTTTGTACCCTCATTTTTAAAAGTGGCTTGAGGAGCAGTTGATGAAGCTGGAAGAATGCTATTCACATCGATGCTAACTGTAGCCACATCATGTGGCACTATCTCAAATACCTGCACATTATCCAGATAAAGGCTGTTGCCATACGCACTGATAGCAGTGAATTTTACCATGTTGGTACCTGCAACAAGTGCAAGCGTCTGAGTGCCCCACTGTGCAGCAGTTGGAACAAAAGCTGAGGTTGTTGTTCCTCCTGTGTTAAGTATTGCAGGAGCAGAACCGCCCGGCATCGCCTTTAGAAGAATCCATGTTGCACCCGCATTTGTTGAATAATACACATTCATTTGATCGACTTCACCAGCGTAGGTAGCATAAGCCCAGTTGAATTTTAACAAGGGGCTTGTCATACCGGAAATATCGAACTGCATAGTCTTCAAATCATAAGTTCCTGAAGATTGATTATAGAAATCTGCAAAGGCTGAAGCAGCACCTGCGCCATTTCCACTTGCGGCAGTTGATCTTGTCCAGGAATATGTACCCAATACTATAGTATTGGCCCAACATGTTGGAGCAAAGGTAGCAGCCTCAAAATCCTGTAAGAAAGGTGCAGTTACAACATCACATAATGTGGTGAAAGTACCTTTTGTACTCCAGGCACTAACTTCTCCTTCGCCGCAAGATGCACGAACATAAAAATCATACGTAGTCGCAACACTCAACCCAGTAAGGTTATATGGTTTTTCTATGGTTCCAAGTACTTCGGTATAACCTGTTCCACTTCCGGCAACAAAGCCAGCAGGTCCATATTCTATATCCCATGAAGTTTCAATCCCTTGGCTAGTCCAGTTCGCTGTTGCTTTGTTTGTCTTAACATCAGTGAAAACTAAAGTGCTCGGAGCAGGGCATGAAACCGTTGTGGTGAAAGAATGAGCTACCGACCAAGGGCTGTGTGAATAGCCACAATAGGCACGCACATAATAGGTATATCCTGTTGAGGGAGTCAATCCTGTGAGGGTATAAGGGTTGGAAACATTAGTAAGAGTGGGTGTACCTGTAGGTGTAAACGGGCTTGGACCCCATTCGATGTCCCAGTATGTTGCAGTTCCAGCTTCTGTCCAACCAAGGTTTGCCTGATGGCCAGCGGGTACAGCAGTAAGTGTGTTAGGCGTTGGGCAAGCAAGCGGCGTTTGAATTGTTACATTGTTAACCATCAAATCATTATCTGCATTGCTAACCGTAGATTCGCCGTAGAAACCAATCTTGACCGTTGAACCGGAATATGCATTCAAATCAATGGTAACGTGTTCGCCTCCAGGGCTTATATTGTTATAGACGTGTGCCGAACCAGCATTGTCCCACAAACGTAGGGTGTTGGCCGATGTCCAGGTTGTGCCACCATCTGTTGATATAACAACGGCAAACTTATCATCGGTACCTGTAAGGCCAGCAATGGTAGATGTTCCATACGCGTTGAGTGACAAATCAAACTCAAGCTGTTTTGAACCAGTTAACACAAATGCTGGTGTTACAAACCAATATTTAGTAGAGGTTGTCCAAATATTCAGCCTTGCAGCTTTATCAACAGGGGATGTCACGTTCCTATAATCATCTTGTATCCAACCACTAGTTGTTGCAGTAAGAACACTTGGTGCAGCCAACAAGCCATCAAACCTTGTCCAACAAGCAGGGGGGAAAGTAGCACCTTCGAATGTTTGCATATAAGGGAAAGTAGCTATATCACCGCAAGCAGTTGTAAAAGTACCTAAAGCAGACCAAGAGCTAACGCTACCAGCTCCACAGGAAGCCCTTACATAAAAATCGTAGGTGGTACTTGATAAAAGGCCAGTTAAGAGGTATGGTTTGGCGGAAGTGCCTATAATAGAATCGTAACCTACATCACTATTTAAAACAAAACCAGCAGGGCCGTAGCAAATATCCCATGCAGCTTCAAGGCCGGTACTTGTCCAGTTTACAGAAGCTTGGGTAGTGGTTATTGCAGAAGAAACCAAGGTTGTTGGGGCTGGGCATGCTACTGTGGTTGTGAAAGTCTTTGCAATTGACCAAGGGCTTAACGAACCGCTTCCACAATTTGCCCTTACCTTATAAGTATAGCCTGTTGAAGGGGTTAATCCTGTTAAAGTATAAGGATTAGTAACAGGGGTTATATTTGGGGTCCCTGTATAAACATAACTGGAAGTGCCGTACTCGATATCCCATGTGGTAGCAGTACCTGCTTCAGTCCACCCTAAAATAGCCTGAAAGCCTGTTGCAGCAGCGGTGAGATTTATCGGAATAGGGCATAATGGAGTTGCAATTACATCAATCTGGTCAAGATAGATTCCATCCTGATCGCCAGCACTGAAACAATGCCAACCTATGTAGTAAGTACCAGTTGTTGCCGGTGTAAACGACCCCTTACCAAGCGCATAAGTTTGACCATTGTAGTTAGTTGTGCTAAAGATAGCTGTGCTGGTCATACCTGCAGCGGTAGGGGTACTGCCCCATTTCACTTCAAGGTTTTCATACCATGTGGATGAAGCAACACGGTACTGGAACGAAACATCATAGCTAATCCCTCCTGTTAGAGTAAGACCATTTGTTATATACCAATCATTCATTGTAACGCCTGCAGCGCTGTATCCGATTGATAATTTGTTGAGGCCATTATATGGAGACCCTGTTGAGGTAACCCATTTTACAAGGTCAGCATTCTGGTCAATAACTGTTCCGCAACCGACTGCCGGTACTGTATAGCTGTCGAAGTTCTCCGTAAATGGAATAGTGGAGGCAGGGCATAGTGTCATAAATGTGAAAGGTCCTGCCCAGGCACTTGTTATACCTCCACCACAATCAGCCTGTACATACCATACATAGGTTGTAGAAGAAACTAAAGGAGGATTTAATGTATAAGGATGCGCATTGATACCCGAAATGAGTGTTCCGGCTGCCAAAGGATCAAAGCTACCCGCATTATATTTAATATTCCACAAAGTTTCGGTTCCGCCGTTGGTCCAGTTCAAAACAGCAGAGGTTGAGGTAATGCTTGTTGCAGTTCCAGCAGTAGGTGCAGCGCAAGCAGGTGCAACATAATTCCATCCAAAATAATCATCGCCTGTTATGGCAATTGGCCCGACACCTGTTGTTGCAGTTGTTCGGTTTCCACCGGCAGGGTTAATCGCGCCGGTACCTGATGCAATACTCCGTACAGTCCAAGGTCCGCTTGTAGCAGCTGCTTGTGCTATTGTTAAGAAAGCAGCATCAGCAACAAGGCCGTCAACACTGTTCCAGTCCATCCTTAACGTTGGTAAATTACCATACAAGCCACCAAAGGTTTGCAACCGTAATGTGCGTGTCCCAATCATATTGGTTCCTGTTGGTGCAGCACCAATGCTTCCAGTTAGTGTTGTAATGGTAGAACCCTCAGTTGCAACTGTTGTTGCACTGCCCATGGAAAGTAAATGGTTGTTAAACCCACTTATACCATCATAAGAATTGAAAGGAAAAGTCCTGGTTTGTGAGGTTGTGGCACCAAAAAGTTTATAGGTGATTTTTCCATTGGAAACGTAAGCGGTAGTTCCTCCTGATGATCCGACATAAGCTGGATGTGAGAAAGTAAGAGCATTACCACCCATGTCCAGATTCCCTGTTAAGGTAAGCGGAGCTGTATTATACAATTCCAAATCGCCAGTCAGGTTCAACCCAAAACCTGTAGCGGAGTTCAGAGCCAATATGTTTATACGCCTGTTAGCAGGGATAAAAACACTTTCGGTATGTACTGCATTTGATGTAGCAGGTGAAAAATAACTAAGTGTAAGATTGTATAAACCAATCCTGGCTGTAGGTCCAGTAGCAGCTGTTGTGAAACCACCACCGGTCAACGTTACTGTAGGGGCCGCGGTATAACCTGAGCCACCATTGGTGATCGTGAAACTGGTAACCATACCCAATGCTGGGTCAATAGTTGCGGTTGCAGTAGGTATTGCACCTGCTGGAAAAGCTGCTGTAGCAGCCCCGGAGCTAAAAACGAAAGTTGGAGTTGAGGTATATCCTGTGCCAGCCGTAGTTATATTAACTGATACAACTTGACCGCGACAAACAATTGCAGTAGCAACAGCACCTGTACCACCTCCGCCTGTTACAGTAACTGTAGGTGCAGCAGCATAACCACTACCTGGGGAAGTAACCAGATTGAGATATCCTGTTGGAAGGCTGAATCCGACTGTAGGGGCGGAAGTATAACCAGCACCGCCATTGGTAACCCAAACGCTTCCCACGCTTTGATCTGATTTTATAGTCAAAGCACCGGTAACTGAGGCTATGGCGCTCTTTTGCCCAAGAGAGTTAGTACCGAAATTGAACACTTGATAAAGAGAGGCAACAGCAGTGGCAGCAGTTGTAAAACCTCCGCCTGTTAATGTAATAGTTGGGGTGGCTCGGTATCCATCACCAGGATTGGTAATAGTGATCGAACGGACAGTACCGGTAGCAGCATCAAAATTGGCGGTTCCAGTAGCTGTTATTCCACCAGCAGGGGCAGCCGTAAAAGCAACAGTAGGGGCAGAAGTATACCCGGCACCCATTGTATTAACAGTAACTGTTGTAATGCTTCGGTTGATAAGGCCGCCAAAACAAATGGCAGTATTATCAGCAGATATCTTCCCGTTTGTGTTTAATGAACCAGCAGTATGAGCTAAGTTTCCGGTAACAAGGTTTTGGCTTGTAGTAATATCGCAGGCAGCAAGGCTGGAAAATAAAAGATTAGCTATCATTCCACGGCCAGTCATATCAGCTATAAAAGTTCCGGTACCTCCCAGGGTTTGAGTGCCAGTGGTGCCAATAAAATAAAGACCTGAAGCTGGTGCAGCCAAATTAACAGTACCATTGTTGATAAAATTCCCTGTAATCTTTATTGTTGCACCTAAAAGAGGTGTTGCATGAGCATAAAGTTTACCAGAAGCACTTACGGTTATATTGTTGGCTAATAACAAGTTAACTGTTGATGAAGGAGTTGTTGTGGTTATCCATTGTAATTTTCCATCAACAGTAAGGTCTTGGATCGCCGCAGATTGATTAACTACAACAGTGGCACCAGTGGCAACAGTAACATTATCAGCACTGGGCACAATGCCTCCCACCCAAGTAGCTGCACTGCTCCATAATCCTCCCACACTAGTTGAAGTAATGGATGATGCTACTCCAGAAACAAGTGATACTTCATCAATTGCACAAGGTGGATTAGCTATTGTTGAAACATCAGATTTCCAGCTAAAAACTAAGCGATATGTTGACCCAGGTGTTCCAGGAACACTTATAGTTTCAGTATTCCAGGCAGCAGAGCTTAATTTATACATCCCATTTACAGCTCCGGGACCTGAAATCTGATAGGTTGCTGAAACTGCAGTATTTGCAACAGGGACTCCCATTGATGAACTCACACCGAAAAATACTTTCATATTATCCCAATCTGATGTAGTGGTGCCTTCTCCGCCAGCTTTCCATTTAAAGCTAAGCGTAACTTTATTTTGACCGGCAGGGATTGTAACATCATAATACATATGCTCGATTGTACTGAGCAAACTATATGTCCAAGCAGCACCACCATTTGAGGATATATATCCGCATTTCGTACCGGCACTTGCTACCGGCACTGCACCAACTACCCAAGTGTCTGTGGAAGAAGCGATAGCAGTCCAATTATTTAATGCTGGAGTGTTTCCAGTCTCAAATCCACCGTCACCTGTTGGGGATAATAGAGTTGTTTGCCCCCATGAGCTTCCAGCCCACAAGAACAATACGATCAGTAATGTAAACAGTTTTTTCATAAAATTTGGTTTTGGTTAACAATTGATTAATTAGGATTATTGATTTTTCATTTGTCAATTTTGATTGGTCAATTAAGGCGTTTTATTTTTCCATAGGTTTAAATTAAGGTGTTAAAATTGGTTAACTGATCGATATTATTGCATTGAATTAATTAGGCAAACAAAATAATGCCCTATATATAAAGGTATGAGCATTATTTTAAAGGTATTTCTGCTATTCAATAAATTGAGCTAAAATTAGTATAAATGTAGTGTTGATAAAGCTTACAGTAGGGGAGACAAGGAGTAGCATACATGGGAAAGGTTTAAATTAACCGTAAATTCATTCGTAATTCGGGGCTAAATTTACAAACAATAATTACATGATGCACAAAAAGCAAATAATTTTTTTATTTAATTCATTTTTTTTTTAATTATTCTTAAAGAACCGAAACGTTGATTTGCAGTATAATAAGGGTTTAAAGGGTATATGCTTCATATATAGGTTTATGATTAATTGTTGATAACTTTGTTTTTTTTGTTCAAAGGTTCAATGCTTCGCGTTCAAGGTTCAATGCTTCGCGTTCAAGGTTCAATGCTTCGCGTTCAAGGTTCAAAGAGCTGGCCACTGAGCCTGTCGAAGTGCGCGTTCAAGGTTCAATTGCTTCGCGTTCAAGGTTCAAAGAGCTGGCCACTGAGCCTGTCGAAGTGCGCGTTCAAGGTTCAATGCTTCGCGTTCAAGGTTCAAAGAGTCGGACACTGAGCGAAGTCGAAGTTCAATGTTTCGCGTTCAATTGTTCAAATGTTCTCTTGTTCAAATGTTCGCTTGTTCCCTTGTTCAAATGTTCTATTGTTCGCTTGTTCTATTGTTCGCTTGTTCAAATGTTCTCTTGTTCTATTGTTCGCTTATTCAAATGTTGAGTCCGCTCCGATAACCCTAAAAAAGTGAAAACCACGGAGCGATGTGCTGAGTGGCACACTGAGCCTGTCGAAGTGCCTGCCGAAGCAGCACAGAGAACACAGATGCACACAGAGTATTGTTAATCAGTACTATAAACTTCGTTAAACTTAGTGGCTTTGTGGCTTTGTGGCGAAAAAATACTTTTCGGAGTGGACTCAACCTTAAATAAAAAATGGCACGCGGATCAAACGGATTTTCAACCGCGGATTAAAACGGATTCAAGAAATCAACGAAAATCAGCGTTGCTTGCATTAGTGAAAATCCGCGTACCAACCTTAGGATATTAGGTCGCAAAGGCTAAACTTTGTATCTTGCTGATTATTAAGTGTTTGAAAATTTTTAGCGGAAATGGAAGGCTGGACTCGAGTATCTTATTAATTTGATACAGGCGCAACAGC
>CAIRHD010000212.1 GCA_903878265.1 uncultured Bacteroidales bacterium
ATCCTCTTAATCGGATAGGGCAGGCTTTGGGCGAAACCTCAGATTATTGCATCAATTTTGAGTTTTAATTTGTGCAATGGCCTAAAAATCAATAATTAGCAAAATAATAAACTAAAATGGTTTTTTTTTCTAAAATATCCTTACAAAAATTTCAAAAAAAAGAGGAAAAAAGGAGGAAAAACACATAAAAACCACTGGAATAAATTACTAAAATCACTAAAATAAATTACTAAAATCAATACAAAATGAGCGATTCAGAAATAAGAATTTGGAAGCCAAATTTAAGGTTCAATATTGGGGATGTTGTCTATATGAAAAGCGACATTAATCGTAAAACGCCAATGACAATAACCAATTACGATGATCCCGATGATGTGTCCGATTACGTTTTAAGATACTTGACAAGTCAAAAAATAATGGAAACTGTTTATCTGGCCGATTCAGCCCTGATGACGTAAAAACACAAATAATAATAAAAATAATAATTACTAAAATGGAAAATGACGATTGGATTAAAAGTCAAAATAACGAGGTGAAGCGGTGGCGAAGCATGGTTGCCCGTAAGCTTGTAAGCAGTGCTTCCCGGTTCACCAATGGGAAAAGTGAAGGAATGGTTTTGCGTGGCACAAAGAAAGGACAGCCGCACAGCGAAGCCAAACTTGCACAAAGCATAAACGGTCGAATATATGTTGCTTCAGGTCTTGCTGAAGGTATCGGATTTAGTTTTGCCAGGCATGGTGTTTTTGTGCAAAAGGGAGTTGGCAGCGGCTACCAAATGAGTAATGGCATGGTTTTGAAAGTTGTGAAAGGCGATGGTAAAAAATCGAATTCAAAAAAAGGTGGATCAAAACCCCGGAAGCCGGTTGATTGGTTCAATGGCATACTCGAAACCAATGTACCAGAATTGATCGAGCGGATAATGGAAATAAACGCCGATGCAACCATCAATAGCGGCAAAATGCTTATAAAATAATACCGGTAAACCATGAATGTTTTTAACAAATACTTCACTTTCACGAACGCACAAAGGCGCAAATTCGAGCAATATTTGATACATGCCTTGGAATCCCGCCCCGCCTGGTCGGTTGACGAAAATAAACTGACCTGGCCGGGTTTGCCAAATTACAAACTAATCCTATTTGTTGACAAGGATGGCTTGATCAATGTGTACGCACACTTCGACACCCTGATTAAAGTGAAGGGGAACGGCACAGGAAACACCATTTGGGTAAAAGGCGAAAACCGGATTTATGAAACATTCCTTTCTTTGTTCGACCCCGAAACAATAAGCAAATTAATTGATAATCAAATGCAACCACTAAACTAACTTGTAAAACTAACAGCAATGGCCGCAACATATAACCGCCGGATTAACGTTTGGATAAACGGAAACGAAGTAAAAAACGATATTGCCTCTATCAGAGGCGAGCTTAAAAAACTTGAAAACCAACAAGCACGGATGGACATTGGCAGCTCCCAATATAACAAGTTGGGAAATGAAATCCGCAAACTTAAAGGCATAATTACCGAACACCGGGATAGCCTTAAAGTTACAAGTGTCGAGCAAGAAAAAATGGCAGCTTCGAGCGGTAAAGTATCAGGCATGTTCGGCAAACTGTTTTCGTCTGCTGCAAGCTTAGCCGGTGGCCTTGGTTTGGCAGTTGGTGGAATGGAGTTGGTAAAAACAATTTTCACATCAACCGACACCCTTGGCGATAAACTGGAAGAAACCCTTGGGGGAATAAAAACGGGATTTACCTATTTGGCGAAATCGGTTGCAAGCATGGATTTTACCAACTTTCTGGCCAATTTGGGAGACGCAATTAAAGCCGGTCGTGAGTACGCTAAAACAATGGATAGCATAGCCGATCGTACCAGGGCAATGGGTATCCTGGAAAGTAAAGACCGTAACCGGATAGCGGAACTGGACATTAAGCAAAAAGATGTAACAAAACCCAAAACCGAACGGATAGATGCCGCAAAGGAAATATTGGACATTGAACAGGCAAACGCTGACCGGCGAATGGCAATTGCCAAAGACACCGAAACCGCCGAATTGCGCAATGCAAGCATTATGACCGGATTAACCCAAAATAGGGTAAAGGAATTAATGACCCTGATGGAAACGAATAAAAACCTGACCACTGAAATAGAAACATATCAGGCAGCACAGGGCGAATTTACTTCATTTTCAGCAACACCGGCGAGCCTGGCCAACGCAAAAAATATCATTAACAGTACATCCAAAGATATACAAAACGCATCTAAGGATTTAGAGAAATTTGGGAAACTGACCGATGAAGACAAAGACAAGATTAGCCAAACAATGATAGCGGTCGGCGAAAGTCAGGCATACTACAACGAAACAACAAAGAAGACCCAAACCCGGATGGCAAAGCTCTCCAAAGGTATCATTGATGAAGAGGAAAAAATTACTGAAGGTGCAACCGTTACCAAAAACGCTTTGGAGCTTGTACAGCAGGCAATTAAGGACAAAGAATCCGAATTGTATAATGCAATCGGCAAACGTAAACCCGCACTGGTTGAAAAGGCCGGTTTGGAGCTAAAGGCACTAAAGGAATTAGAGAAAACCTATCACGAAACCTACAACGATATAATGAATGGCTACGATGCCAAAGCCATAATTGAAAAGCTCACTCCCAAAGTAGCCAAAAAAATTGTAAAAGGCGAAAAACCCGCCCCAACAGAGCAAGAGCAGCACTCTATAGATGTGTTGAACAGCGGCCAGGATAGGCAAAACTTCAATATAGATCAAATACAGCAAGCGGATCAGGATGCCTTTGCCGCTGGTGAAACAGAGCTTGAATTATTGAAGCAGAAAGAACAGGCCAAAAAAGATTTGATAATGCAAATGGCCCAGGAAGCAAGCGACGGTATTTTTCAAATTATCGAACAACGGAACCAGGATGAGCTTAA
>CAIRHD010000213.1 GCA_903878265.1 uncultured Bacteroidales bacterium
GAAGGGAATAAATTGTGGAGCTATCCAGGACAAATTCCAATTAAAATAACCAGTAATACTGCACCGGTTGGCGATTATACTCTAAATATCACAACAACAGGAAGCAACGGGACACCGGTTCACAAACGCACGGCAACTGTAAGGGTGGCTGCTGCGATCATGCCAACCGCCAATTTCGTTACAACAAACAACTCGCCTTGTGCAGGACAGCCCATTAATTTCACCGATCTCTCTTTTGGTCCACCAAGCAGTTGGTCATGGTCGTTCCCGGGCGGAACGCCTTCAACTTCAACCGAACAAAACCCTACGGGAATAGTTTACCAATCGGCTGGCACTTATAGTGTTTCGCTTACTGCCACAAACCAAATGGGATCCAACACAGTTACCCTGAGCGATTATATCGTAGTGAAACCGGTTCCTGCCAATCCCGTTTCAACAAGCCAGGCTGTTTGTTTTGGCCAGGCTGTTCCTGATCTTACAGCAGAAGGAACAGAAATCCAATGGTTTGCAAGCGATACATTGGTCGGAACAGGGCCTTTATTTTCAACGGGACAAGGCTCAACCGGTGTTTATAATTATACAGTTACTCAAACAGCAAATGGATGCCAAAGCCTACCAACTAATGTTTCGTTAACCATCAACGAATTGCCAATGGTATTCCTTTCGGCCCTCGATACGGTTTGTTCTATAAAAATACCATTTGTTTTAACTGGCGGAACACCGAAAGGCGGGACATATTCTGGTGCAGGAATTATCAACGATTCAATTTTCGACCCTTTTGTTGCCGGCGTTGGCAACCATGAAATTACCTATTCCTTCTCCGATTCGAATAATTGTTTAAACTCATTTGCACAAATTATAAACGTGTACCCTTTCCCTTCCGTTTTTTCGGAACCAATTTTGCCACAATGTATCAATGCCTCACCTATAGTTTTGGCAGGTAGTCCAGCCGGGGGCACATTTAGCGGTGAAGGTGTTTCGGGCGACACGCTATATCCAAAAGTTGCAGGAGTAGGCATATCATCTGTAACCTACACATATATCGAGCCTGTAACGCAATGTTGGTTATCAAGCACTTATCAGGTAACAATCAATGCTTTGCCAGTTGTTAAAATCGCCGACTCTTCAATATGTGGAAATAGGAAATTGTTGTACGATGCCACCATTAGCAATCCGCTTTCCTATCTTTGGATGCCAGGCGGTGCAACCACAGCCAAGCTTCAGATTGATACCATTGGCAAAGGTTTAGGCGAGCATACCTATTTTGTGACGGTAACCGATCTTAATGGATGCATCAGTACCGATTCGGCTTTGATCACATTTTTCGATTGCACAGGGCTTGAAGAACTTCCAGATAGCAAACTTATTGAGCTTTACCCAAATCCAAGTTCGGGCCAGTTTGCAATAAGGAGCAACTCGATACAAGCCGGAGAATACGACCTCGCTGTATTTGATGGCGTTGGCAAATTGGTGTATTCCGAAAATGGGCTGATTGTTGAAAATGAGTTTACCCATTCGCTCAACCTGAGCAGTTTGAAAAATGGGATTTATATACTTCATTTGGAAAACAAGCAAACAGGTTACACTAAACGGTTCATAATCAATAAATAGCAACTGAAATTAATAAAGAAGGCTGTCAATTATTGGCAGCCTTCTTTCGTTGTGGAGGTTTCGGTTCTTGTAGGTGAGCCTATTTTGTGTTTTGTAGCTCTCAGGGGTTCCTGATGGCTCCCCATGGAGAGGTTGAAGCTTGAGGTAACTTTCCATGGACAGTTTTTTAGCATTTGGAGCTTTCACGATTCAATTTAAAAGATAAATCCTTATCTTGTAAAAGAAAATAGTTGAGCACTACTTCTATTTGCTGACACCGAAACAGCGAAAGTTTCTACCTGAAACATTCGATAGTGATGATAGCACTTGGTTTATTTTTATAAATTTACAGCCTTGTAACCTGTCTCTATTTCGATGAAAAGAAGATTCCTTCTGTTTTTTTTGTTTATACGTATTCTGTGCTCGCTGTCGGTTACAGCCAATGAATTTATACATACTGACAGCCTGGATTCGGTATTGAGGGCTACTAATAACCCGAAAGACAAAGTGGATGCAATACTGAAATTTCTGGAAAAACAGGAAAATCAATATATGGAAGATACCTTAGCTATTGAGTTGGCTACCAGGGCTTACGTGGTTGCACAACAGACCAATTACACTTGGGGCAAGGTGAATGCGATGATAAAGTTGGGTAACTGTTATTTCAGGGTCAGTGATTATAAAAAGGCAATGGAGTTTGCCCAGAAAGCGAAGGAATTGGCTGAAGACCTGAATTATAATAAAGAGCTGGCGCGTTCTTTAAGTCTGATCGGTACCGTATTTAATGAACTTGGTGATTATGATAATAGTGCCCAGTATTTCTTTAAAGGGTTAAAATTATTCGAAAAACTTGAAGATAAAGAAGGTATCTCCAGTTCGTTGGGTGATATAGGAATGGATTTTTACAACCAGCAGGATTATAAAAAAGCTCTCGAATATTTTACCAATTCCTTATCCATCGCTAAAAAAATAAACTCACTTTCCTTGATAAAAAGGCAGTATAACAATATTGCCGTTGTATATGGCGACCTGCAGAAGTACGATACAGCAATTGTATTTCTAAGGAAAGCACTGGAAATCAGTATTAAACTTGGCGACAAACTTGGACAAGGAACCAACATTATGAATATTGGCTACAGCCAGATGAATACAGGTAGTTATAATGATGCGCTTGTCAGCTTTCAACAATCCCTGGATCTGTTTACTAAGCTGAACAACCGTATACACATGGCCGAATGTTATGTGAATTTTGGATTTTGTTATTATACGGCCAACAGTGTTGACGAAAGCATTCCATATTTTAAAAAAGCCTTACTTGAAGGGCAGAACCAAGGCTATTACAGAATTATTGCCCCGGCCGCTAAAATGCTCAACCAAATTTATACTGCAAAGAAAGATACTTTAAACGCATACAAATTTGTGATGCTCGAAAACCTGGCCGGGGATAGCCTTTTTGCATTTCAGAAACAAAAAATACTATCGAAACTTGAACTTCAATATGTTTATGAGAAAAAGGAGTTTAAAAGACGGCTCGATCAGCAAGCCCAAAATACTATCATGTATATAATCATACTCAGTCTCCTTTCGGGCTTGGTTATTTTGGGATTAATCTTATCAAAACACCGGCTTAGATCTAAATTCGTCCTGCTCGAAAAGGAGAAAATAGAGTCTGAGTTAAATATTAAAGACAGGGAACTGACAGTTAATTTGATTTCACTTATAAAGAAAAATGAGATGCTTTCGGACATGTCGAACAAACTCATTCAGCTTGAACTAAGTGCAAAGGGAAACGAAACTAAAGATGCCCTAACCAAAATAAGCCAGGAATTGCGTAACAGTACCGATAATAAAATGTTGAACGAATTTACCCTTCGCTTCCAGGAGGTACATGCCGGGTTCTACGAAAAATTGTTAAAGGCCTATCCTGATCTGACCCAGAACGAGTTGAAGCTCTGCGCTTTTCTTCGTTTGAATATGTCAACCAAAGATATTTCGGAACTTACCGGCCAGCAACTGGCTTCCATTGATCATGCCCGGTACCGCTTGCGTAAAAAACTGAATATCTCAAATTCGGAAATCAACCTGGTGACTTTCCTTTCCCAGGTATAAAACCATTCAGAAAACCAATTTCTTTTTTCCTGTTTGCAAAATCAACTTCCATTTCCTTTTTTGCCCTGTTTCGTATGGAATCATTACCATATTCATTATTAGTCATATATATGCCATTGTCCATAAAATGTAGGGGTAGAATTTACTACTGGTAACTATTTTGTAGGGGTAGATTATTTTTTTTTAGGTTATAAGAAGGTCATATTTGCATTCTGAAATATTCAATGGCCTAATTCGAAATACGTTTTAGCATACTGTTGAAAAGAATCAAAAGATTGCGTTTCGAAGCCTGAAATTATTATTGTCAAACTTAAAACCATCAAAATGAAAAAAAATGTTTTACTTTTTCTAGCATTTCTTTTAACGGGTGCAACCCATGCGCAGCTTACTGGTATAAAAACCATCAAAGCCACAGGGGGTGATTTTACAACATTCTCCCTTGCTATCAATGCACTAAACTCTTCTGGCGTTGGCGCAGGAGGCGTTACCTTTAATGTGGATGCCGGCTTTGTTTCAATAGAGAATTGCCCTGTTATTACCGCAACCGGAACTTCAGCAAATCCCATTGTTTTTCAAAAATACGGTACCGGTGCAAATCCTGTGATAAAACCAGTTTACACACCTACAAACAGTGCCGGTATTGCCATACAAGGCGGCGACTATTTTACTTTTGATGGGATTGATATTTCAACAGTTTTTGATCCAAACGGTAATAATACGTATAGTTTTGATTTTGGATATTATATATTCAATGCTTCAAATGCAAACGGGGCTCAATATAATACCATTAAAAACTGTACCGTCACACTTAACCGTTATGTTATTACTACCCGGGGAATCTACCAGAATATTGCCATAAGTCCGATTTCTGCCGCAGGCTCCAACTCCTATAATACATACGACAATATTTTTATTCAAAATTCCTGCTGGGGCATCTATTTTAAAGGCCATACGGTAAATAACGATCTTTCCTGTGTAATAAAAAACTGTACCATAGGCACTGCCACTGCCAATGATATCGGGGACGGTTTAAATTCAAGCGGTATCCGGGTTACAGGGTCGGCAGGTATCAATGTTTTTAACAACGAAATACGCAATGTTACGGTACAATCAGGAATATTGTATGGCTTATGGCTCGAAAATCCGAAGGGAACCAACAATATTTACAACAACAAAATACATGATTTAGTATGTGCAAATTCTTATAATACATCACTTGTATATGGGATTCACATTACTTGTTTAAACTCGTATACCACGGTTTGCAACGTTTATAATAATACGGTTTATGCTTTACAGCATGGCGCTACTGCACCAACGGCAACAAGGCTTATTCAGGCAATGGGTATGACGGGTGCATTGGCTACAGGCAATTTTTACTACAATTCAGTGAGGATTGAAGAAGATGCAAATCCAACGTCTACCTGTTTTTATAATGCGGCAAAAGCAAATCTGAAAGATAATATTTTCGCCAATTTCTCAGCTGCCGGTGCAACATCAACAAGACAATGTATCTACAATGGTGGTACATTATTGGCTTCCAATTACAATGATTGTTTTATAGCCATAGGAACTAATAATTACGTGGGGTATTCCGGTAGTAACTATTCCTCTTTAGCTAACTGGCAAACCGGAACAAGCATGGATGCGCAATCTATCAGTTCCGATCCGCTTTTCGTTTCAGCCACAAATCTGTTCCCATCAAATGTTGCACTTGCGGCAGGAACACCAATTGCTGGCATTACCACCGATATTGCAGGAACTACACGCAGTGCAACCTCGCCAAGTATGGGCGCTTATGAATTACCGGCATCTTTAACATGGAACGGTTCTGCTGATTCCGACTGGAATACGGCTACAAACTGGACGCCCAATGCAATACCAACTTCTACATCTAATTTAAGCATTCCTGATGTTACCAACGATCCTATGGTTAACCAGCCTGCTGCAAGCCCAGCACAATGTAATAACATTACAATCGAGGCGGGTGCAGTATTTACCATCAATGCAGGTAAAGCGCTGACTATAAGCAGCACACTTACCAACAATGCAGGAACTGCCGGACTTGTTGTAAAATCAGGCGGTTCGCTAATATCAAATACTGCGGGTATTGATGCAACAGTTGAAAAGATTATTGTAAATACGGATTTTCATTTTATCTCATCCCCAGTAGTTTCTGCAAGCTTTGGGAGTGTATTCCCAATAAACCAATCCAATGTGTGGTCTCGTGCATATAATGAAACAACCGGAAACTGGGATAATCTTGCCATTGCTGATTTTCTGACTGTTGGCAAAGGCTATTCCGTTCAGATGGATCAGCCCCAAACCGCCATTTTTACAGGCGTGCTTAACAGTTCACCTCTTGCTCTCAACCTGGTAAAACAAAACCCCGGCAGCGACCCCAACCGAGTTGGATGGAACCTGTTAGGCAATCCGTATTCTGCAGCCATCGATTGGGATTTAACAGATCATGCTGCAATCGACGGATCAGTATATGTTTGGAACGGGTCGCAATATATAGCATGGAACGGTACCGTTGGTTCGCTAACCGATGGTATCATCCCTGCCCAAAACGGTTTCCTGGCAAAAACAACAGTAGATGGCGCAACCTTTTCTATTCCCCTATCTTCAAGGATCCACAGCGGAACTGGGTTCTATAAATCGTCAGTTGCCAATTTGCTTGAACTTACTGTGGAAGGGAACAGCAATACCGATAAAACATATATTCACTTTAACGATCAAGCTTCAGCCGGTTTCGATAAACAGTACGATGCCTACAAACTTTTTGGTAACGATAATGCACCACAATTGTACAGCCTGATTAAGGGAGATATACTCAGCATCAATGAGCTGCCTATGGATGGCAACGAAGTGGTCGAACTTGGATTCAAATGCAATACCGCCTGCATTTATAAGGTCAGTGCATTGGGCATCGGTAATTTCCCATCCAATGTGCCTGTTTACTTGAAAGACAATAAACTCAATATTGTTCAGGACCTGAGGAAAAACCCTGTTTATTCTTTTAATTATGAGGTTGGCGAAAGCGAAAATCGTTTTCACCTTTCTTTCACGCAAACCATAGGAATTGGTGAAACTGAAAACAAGATTATCAGAATATTCAGTTCTGACTGTAATGTTGTGATTGATAATGCGGGTGACTTTTCAGGCATAGCAAGTGTTTACGATATGACCGGACGTTTGATATGCTCACAGCCGCTTGCAAGTCAGGCCCGGACAACTATCCCTGTACATGCGGCCACAGGCATTTATGTCGTAAAAGTGCTGACAGCCAGTGGTGCCGTTACCGCCAGGGTGGTTATTCGCTAAAACGATATTTAGCTCCATCAATCCCAGATAAGGGAAATGCATAAAAAAATTAAAAAAATCCAAAAACATGAAAAAAAGTTTAAAAATCCTTGCCGTTATCACAATACTATCCATCTCAACTTCAACGAATGCCGTTTTCTCACAACCACATCCTTCCAGTCAGGCTAATGGCAGCAATACGGGCGGTGCCCCCATTTCCGGACAAAGTGCTCCTGTTGGTAGCGGGCAGCTTATCCTCCTTACACTGGGTGCTATCTACGCGTCCAAAAAGGCTTTTACTATCAGACAGGATATTCTGACTAAACGACAAACTCAACAGTACTAAATATCCGAAATTTTTAAAGCTCTTAATATAGAGCCAGATCCGGATATTATTTGATACCAAGGGTTCTTATTGCTTTGTGAAAAGTTCACCTCCAAGCAATTCCCTTTGTACGAGAGGTATCGGATAACTGCCATTGAATAGTGCAGCATCGCTTATAGGTGTTGTTGCATTATTTTAATGATGGTGAATAGTATTATTGCTGCCAGACATTATAGAAAACCAAGTTTCTAACATTCTTAAAGCAAGGCACACCTCCAAAAATGAAATCTTAGAAGCTACAAACAAATGCCAAAAGAAAACAAACATCCCTCTGAATCAGTTAGCACTCTTGCAAATTCGGATAATGTTGCCGAAAACGAGAAATATGTGAAAATGTTGGAACTGCAACGCCTCGTTTTAAACAAAATTGTTAGTCCTGAATTTAATCAACCCATAGCATCTTCAGGAATTGCCGTAGATAGTCCTGATTCCAATAATCCAAAATCAAACAAATAAATACAATGATAAAAAAAATACAATACTCATTGCTTTTCAGTTTCATAATGGTCTTATGCCTGAATATCGAATCAACCCAGGCTCAAAGCTGGGAACCAACCAATGGCCCTTTTGGCGGGGCCATAGCCTGCTTTGCCGAAAACAGCACTCATCTTTTTGGCGGAACCATCGGTGGTGTGTTTGGCAAAGGAATCTACCGTTCGTCCGATCGTGGTGCTAACTGGACCACCTGCAACAATGGGTTGAGTTCCTCCGGACAGGGTAAGCATGTGCAGGCTATTACAGTGAGCGGTTCGTATGTTGTGGCTTCCACCGGGGAAGGTATTTACCGTTCGGCCGATAATGGTGATAACTGGACATTATGCGGAACTATAGGTGCTTTTCCATGCAATTGCTTTATTACGGTCGGGTCAGTCTTATATGCCGGGGGGTATGCCGGTTTATATGCTTCAACGGATAATGGATTGACATGGACAGCGCAAAACAATGGATTTCAGGGAATTAGCGCTCCTGCTGTTCCTGATATTCAATCGTTTGTAAATAATGGCACTTATTTATATGCCGGGACTTTTTCGAGAGGGATTTTCCGTTCAGCCGACAACGGACTCACATGGACAACAGTAAACAACGGCTTAGGCACTGTTCCCCAGATCAACTCGGCAACATTTGGCAACCTGTCTGCAAGCGGAAATGATGTGTTTGCAGGTACCACCCAAAAAGGCGTTTACCGCTTAATTAATAATGGAACTGCATGGACAAGGGAAATTACCGGTTTGCCTTCAAGCGGAAATATTTCCGCCAGATCTCTCCTCGTCAGGGATACCTATGTATATATGGGCACCAATTACGGAATTTATCGTTCCGAAAACTCTGGTACAATTAACTGGGTGCTACAAAACATTACTCCTACGGGGCTTAAATGCAATAATTTTTTTCAAAGCGGATCTGATATTTTCTCGTCAACGGACAAGGGCGTTTATATTTCCTCTGATAATACCGTCACATGGACTCCGGCCTATAATGGCATGTGTGGATTGATTCCTTTAAGCATAAGATCTGCGGGTGGCACCGATATATTTACATCAGTCAGCGGTGGCTACGGTTATTACTATCGTAGCTCCGATTTTGGAGATACCTGGGATATAGGTACCAATACCGGTACGCCTTTCGCATTTAATAACTATATTTACATATCGCAATATACAGGTGTTATCCGATCGGCCGATAACGGAGCAACATGGCAGTTTCTATATGATTTCGGAACGGGTTGTAGCTTTTATTCGATGGGAACCCGGCTTTTTGCAACGATTAC
>CAIRHD010000214.1 GCA_903878265.1 uncultured Bacteroidales bacterium
AAATGGCTTTGGTAAGCCAATGCGCCAAATTGGTATTTCAAAACGATGCCGCACTCTCTGCCATGTTCCTGCTGCACGACAGCCCAAGCCCAACCCCCGAAGTACCACCAACCCCATTAGTTGGCGGGTAACAGGCGTTAGTAGAAAAAAGAAAACCGATACTTTGCAGGGGGGCAGGAGTATCGGTTTTTTTTATGTTGATTGGAAGAAAAATAAGAGGGTTGGCTGAGGTAGGCCGGTATTACAAGAATATTATGGTTAAAAAGCGAAATCCCTTATAATATAACTAAGCCCATTTTTGCAGATAATTTGCAAGCATTAACTGACTATTTTTTTTACAAGCCTATCAATCTCTGCCAGTTCATCTTTTAAATTATCTTTGATTTGCATACGCAGTTTTCCCAAAGAAATAGCAGACAACTCTTTCTTTGGTGGGTTAGCTTCCAGAAACGCGGCTGTCTTTACATGCGCATCTTTGCCAATAAGTGATAGACGCGCATGAATTTCATTTTTGCTATCAAACAGTGGATAATATATATCGAGAATCTTTTTATGAACATCCCTTGCACCAAATAAACCTTTGGTCTGAAAATCTTTCATCTGTAGATTAGCAACACTCGAATTGAGTATCGAGGTTAAATAATATGCTTCGTCGGCACTTGTTGTTGCCAATGAATATCCTTTGCTTTCCACAATAAACTCTAAATCCAAATCCATTCTTTTTACAACAGTTGCATTTGCATCTTTTGCAGAGGCATTATAAATGACCAAATAAGGTGCATCAATGTTTTGATCAGCTAACTTATTGTTCCAATTCAAATAATTATTTGCTGAAATGTTTTTATTTTTTTCAGTTTTATGGATGTCCCAAATATTCGAAGCATTCTGAAACCACTTAGAAGCGTGCAAATATCCCGCACCCCTTAATTCATCTACTGAATGAAGTATAATTTCCCTTTTGTCTTTTTCGTGATTGAATGCAATCGTAATTGGAAGTATGACCAAATTTGGTTTGAACAATGAGAAAGGCAATATACTTTTCGATAAAGCGGTTCGGAAAATAAAACGGCTCTCTATTCTGCCCTCAAAGCTTAAACCTTTCCATGGTGCTTTGGCATCTGGTTGTATGGCTGCCGAAGTTTTGATATTTATCAATCTATCGTCCCAATCCACCGGAATGTCCTGTGTTAGCTCAATAAAATAAAATGTGCGGGGTACAATGGTAGCACCTTGTTTAAAAATCTTTTTGTAAGGATTTACCTTTGTCTGGGTTTTAGTTTTGCGGACAGAGAAGGCCGAAGATTTTCCTTGCTTAACATAAAACCACGTTTCTTCTGTTTCTTTGAGTTTTGGCAATGCGGTTATTAAATTGCAATTGTGGGCTGGCAGTCTGCCTTTGAAGCTTTTACCTTGCAAACCCGATACTGGAAGTTCTTTCCATTTAGTTGGTTCCCCTCCACCTTTTTTGGCTCGTTTTGCTTTCTCAGCAAACAAAACGCCACTTGGGATGCGGAATAATGGGGAAACGCCCATCAAATCCCAAATATCAGTCAGGCGGAACCCTTTCGCCCTTCCACTACGGGTATTGTCGTGATGGTCGGCACTAAAGAAACTGCGTGGTAAAACAAAAGCAATCCTACCATTTTCTTTTAAAAAGTAACTGCTGCAATAACTCAAAAAGATGGCTGCAATTTCGAGGTGCGGGAAATTAGCCGTTTTATCGGGCTTCACTTCATGCTTTTCGGCCAATTTGTTAAGTGTATCCTGATATTCTTCGTTTTTTATCGAACTAAAGGTGAACCATGGCGGATTGCCAATTACATAATCGAATTTGTCGGCCAAGAAATATGGTTTGTAAAGATTTTGAAGTATAAATTTCCAGATACTGTCCCTTCCTTTTTCTTTTACATTTTTTAAAGCGAGGTAAATTGTATAAAAACTTTCGAGCAACTGTGCCGACAAGCCACCATTTTTGTGCTGTTTTCTCAAAATTATTTCAAAAGAGGATAGTGTTTCCTTTTTCTTGTGCTGGGTCAGTTCTGCCAAAGATTCGCAAACATCCAAAGCTTCGTCAAATAGCTGAACATCTTCGAAAATTTGGGTATTCAGCTTGAACTTATCTTTGTCGATGCTCATCTCGAATGTACCACCAAATAAATCTTTTACCCCTTCGGGAGCAAGTAACGTGTTTGCCTGTATGATGTTAAGGTGTATAGGTTTCTTTGAATTTGGGACTTCTTTGCCTAAAGCAATTAGTATCGTTGTTTTTGCAATCTGCACCGAAAGTGGGTGTATGTCGATGCCAAAGATATGGTCGTTCAGTTGTTCAACAGAAATAGTAGGATTGAGCTGCCTTACCCGATGAATAGCTGCACGGAGGAATGAACCACTGCCACATGCCGGATCCAAGATTTTATCGGTCGGCTTAAAATCAAATTCATTTACAATTCTTTCGCAAAGCCAATCGGGAGTGTAATATTCGCCTAAAGCGTGCCTGGTGTCAAGGTCAATCAACTCTTGATAAACCCCTTTTAAAATATCTTCGTCAACATGATGGAAGTTGAAAGTTGAAATTTCCTGCGCTATAAGCCGGAACACTTTTTTAAGTTTTGGGAAATTGCGCTCATTTTCGATCCAATAAAAAAAATCGGTATCAACAAAATTTTGAATGTTGTACTTGTGAAAAATAGAGCCATCCAAAATACCCCTCATTTCGTCATCATTTATATAGTTGTCGTTGCTAACTAAAGCATAGCCTAACATTTTCGAAAACACAGAGAGGTAGGTGTGAATCAGAAAATTATTTTCACTTGCATCGAACGAACCATAAGCAATACTTAAAAACTTTTTCCATTGTTCATAAGAAACCTGTACTTCGCCGTATTTTTTCACTTCTATGAAATGACTGTTCATGTGGCGGAAACACTCAATAAATACATTGCTTTGGTAACCAAATGCTTCTTCTATTCTTTTTAAGGTAGCTTTTTGTTTTTCTTCCTTAAAAAGAAACCTGTCAATCCAATAATAAAAATCGTCGGCGTTTGATTCGGTGAGCGTAAATGAAGCTGAGGCTACCTCATTCAAAATTAATTTATCCTCCAATATTTCTTCTAACCGATCCAACTGCGAAATATCAGGTGCATAAACTTTCCAATTGATAAAGTCGGAGACAATTAATGTGAAATTATAACCCTCACCCGAATTAAACTGACCAAGCAAATAGCCTGACAATTGCTCTTTTGCGTGAGTTAATGACAGTTTGAGGTCGTTTTCAAATTCAATTATAATTTTATTGTAAAGAGTGTCGGCACTTCCTCTATGAAATTTGTCTTTTCGTGGAATATTTACAATCGATCTCTCCGCGCCAGAGCTAAAAGCATCAAGTATTTTTATAATGTCTTCATCTTCTGAATACAGACGGTTTAACAGGTCTTTGAAAAGTTCTTTTTTAGTCAATTCCTTATTGGCACGTTTGATATTTTGCCTATAGGCATTTATAAGTTCAATTCGGTTTTTACTCATAAGTAAAATTGTTTCGATTTTCGTAAATGATCTTTTATTTTTGCTCCTGACCTAATTATTCGAATGCGTCTTTCAACTGAAGTGTGAGATACATTCAATATCCCCCAATATTTTTAACTGTCGTTGAAAAATAAACTTCCTGTATTTAAGGATCAATTTCTCTCCTAATTCGAGAACCAAAATAGGCATCATATTATTTCTTCTTGTATTTATGTTTTGGATTTCGTTTGGTATGAAAAACATGTAAAACATAAACAGTTTGTGTTTCTTTCACAAATTCATAGATAAGCAAGTAGGGAAATTTGCTAAATGCTACCTCCCTGTATGTTCCGACTTTTTTGGGATAGCCTTCAGGATTTAATTTAATCAATCCAATCGTTTTGTCGATGAACTGAACAAATAGCACACCCAAACCTACAGACCGATTTTCATACCATTGGAACGATTCATATAATTCCTTAGTGGCTGGGGTCGAAAATATGATTTTACAATCCATTTAGGCTAACGTATTGCCATTCAACAACCCATTTTTCAATTCTTCCCACGATTGCCCTTTATCCATCCCGCTTTTTAAATCACTGGAACGAGCATCAAGTTCAGCAATCAATTCCTTGTCGTGCCACCACTCATACAATTCATTGGCATCAGTTTCAATCATTGTATAAATAGCAATTACTTTCTTATCATCGGCAACCCTGATGTATTCATACAGTTTTTGCCTAATTGTTGATGTATTCATAATAGCATGTTTTTTGCGTAAAGGTAAACATAAACTGGGATTTTTTGATTCGGCCATAAGCACGTTTCATTCTTATTATTCAAACTCATCAAAACCCTTTACACCCACTACAAATAATCCGTCTTCTCCCCTGCCGTGTTTAAAAAAGGCTTTATTGCCCTGTCGTATATGCCGTGGATATAGGCAATTGCCATTCCATAATTTGTAACAGGTATCCCTGCATCAATGGCTGGTTTTAGTCGGTTTACAAGCTGACGGCGGGTAATCATGCAGCCGCCACATTGTACAACAAGCGCATAATCGTGTATATAGCGCGGCACTTGGTTGAGGCCTGCAACCACATCGTAATCAAGCTTTTTTCCTGTAAAATTGCTCAGCCAGCGTGGGATTTTAACCCTGCCAATATCATCGCAGGAAACATGATGGCTGCACGATTCGAGGATCAAAATCCGGTCGCCATCTTTAAGTTCAGCTATTTTGGGAGTACCTTTAATATAGTGTTGAAAATCGCCCTTCTGCCGCGCAAGCACTATGCTAAAACTGGTCAGGGGGATTTCTTGCGGAATGGAAGCATCCGCTTTCAAAAACACCTGGCTATCGGTAATAACCAATTTTGGTTTTGGTTGCATCCGCTTGAAATACGAATCCACTTCGCGCTCTTTGCAAATGGCCACAACCCCATCGTGGTCGAGCACATCGCGTATTACCTGCACCTGTGGAAGGATTAGCCGGCCTTCGGGTGCTTCGATATCAATAGGTGTGATAAGCAAAACAGTATCGCCATACGAAATCAAGTCGCCAACCAAAGTGCCTGGTTTCCATGCCGTTTCGGGGAGGAAACTGCGCATTTGTTTCACTAAAGGTTCAATGCCTGCTTTATTTAAGGCACTGAAATCAATAACAATAGTTTGTAGCTCGGTTTCTGTTTTGGCAATTAATTCGGCAGAAACGGTTTGCAAATCGGATTTGTTATTGACAATAAAATAAGGGACATCCAATTTATTGAATTCCTCGATCAGGCCAAACTCAAAATCGCCCAAATTATTTTCGGTGATAAGCAATATCGCCAGATCAATGGTTTTGATCACTTCGCGGCTGCGTGCAATACGTTTTTCGCCCAACATGCCTTCGTCGTCGATTCCGGCGGTGTCAATAAGCACAACAGCTCCTAATCCTCCAATTTCCATGTTTTTAGAAACCGGATCGGTTGTTGTTCCGGCCACATCCGAAACAATGGATACCTCCTGACCGGCCATAGCATTGATAAGAGAGCTTTTACCACTGTTCCGCCTGCCAAAAATCCCGATATGCGGACGTATTTCCTTTCCTTTCTTCATTTCCCCTTTGTTTTATAAAAAACAGAAATCAACCTCAAACCAAATCGCTCAAGGTGAATCCGGTTTTCAAAAGATTTTCTGGTTTTAATATGTTTTTTAGTTTTTCTTCGTCCAACAGTTTCAGTTTTGCATTTGCCGCAAACACATCACAACCTGAAGATTTCATTTCTTTTGATAACAAAACAGCTTTCCGATATCCAATTATTGGACTCAATGCAGTAGTAATGGCAGGGCTTTTGAACAATTGCTCTGCGCCTAATCCTGCCGATATACTTAAACCATCAATCAAATTATCAGCAATAGTTTTGTCGGCAGCAATTAAAAGTTTGATGCTTTCGAGTAAAGCATGCCCGATTACAGGTAGATAGGCGTTTAAATCGAGGCAACCTTGTGCGCATAAGGAACTGATCAACATATCATTGCTATATACTTTATGGGCTGCACTTATCACAAACTCAGGTATCACAGGATTTACTTTGCCCGGCATGATTGAGCTGCCGACCTGCCGCTGCTGAATTTGCAACCCATGCACCCCGGCAACATCCGAGGCCAAAAGCCTGATATCGGAAACCATTTTCTCCAGGTTTACAGCATGAGCCTTTAGGATTGCATGTACTTCCACAAAAGAATCGAGGTTATTGGTGGCATCCGCAAGGTTTTCGCTTCTGGTAACCGGCAGCCCCGTAAGGCTTTGCAAAATGGGGACTACTTCCATGATAAAAAATTTTGGTACGCCTATGCCGGTCCCAACCGCACTGCCACCTAGGTTTACGATCTTTATCCTTTCAAAACACTTGGAAACCCGCCACCAATCGCGCGACAACGCCTCGCTATATGTGCTGAACAACATGCCATACGACGAAGGTACAGCTTCCTGCATTTGGGTATATGCAATGCGAAGTTCGTTGCGATAAGTTCCCTCCGTTACTTCAATTTTTTGGCGTAACGTATTTATCCCTGATTCCAAATCCCCAAGCAAGTGCATAATCGCAATTTTAAGGGCGGTAGGAACAACATCGTTGGTTGATTGGTAAATGTTGGCGGCTTCTATTGGGTCAATTACCTCATAAGAACCAAGTTCAAGCCCCAATTTTTGCAAGGCAACATTGGCAATAATTTCATTAACATTCATGTTGATGCTTGTACCTGCTCCACCACTCACAGCAGGCACGATAAAAGACTCAAAATGCTTTCCCTCAGTAACTTCCGATGCGGATATTTCGAGGGCATCAATAATTTGCTTCTCCAATAATTTGAAAGGCAGCTCAGTATTTCTATCTAAAACTGCCGAACAAAAACCACTATATGCTTTATAACAGGCCAATTTTACAACCCCCAAAGCTTTGTACCATTCAAGGTGAAAAGGGGTATGATCGGGGAAATTGGAGGTGGCGCGCAGTGAGTGTATGCCATATAAAACAAACGCCGGAACCTGAAGAGGCCCCAGCGAATCGTGTTCAGTGCGGTAAAGATTTGCAAGCATAAGTCGGTTTTTTTCAAAACCCAAACTTACAGCTTTTTCTGTTTTGATGTACTATTTTTCCTGTTATTAAGTGGTTCGTAAACAAGAAGCCTTTCATTTAATTGTTTGCGGTCGGTAACCATGATGGTTAAACGCCCTGATGGCATTACCTGCACCGAAATCAGGAAATCCTTATCCGTGCTGCCAAGACTGTAATTAAGGTAGCTTATTTCTGGGTTGCTTATTTTTCTTTCTTTAGAAATGGGCCTACCTTTTGATTTCAGGATTCCCGCTAAAGTAAGTTTTGCGCTTCCGGCAATTTTTTCTGCCTCTGCAACAGCAACTTCGTAAGGCCCATCATATACCAAGGAAACAGAATTGAATCCTTCGGAAGGGCTATCTACGGATGTGTAATCTGAAAATGTAGGGTCGAACTTCATGCCGTTTGGTTCCCCGATTCCAAGTTGGGCAACCCAATCGGGTATTTTCTCAAGGCTGCGATAATCGTCATGCAAAACTTCGTTGCGCTCAATCTGCAAACGAAGTTGCTCCGAAACACTATCGTATTCACGCCGGGATATTAAACCATCAACAAGTTTGTTTTCCAACGATTTTAGGCGTTTTTCGTAATCCACTTCAGTCCCTTTTGCCGAAGCTGGCAGTCCTGCTTTTAGAACAATATTCCCGCCCAAACCGACGAGAAATGCAACAATTAATCCAATAAAAGAAATTATTATAATTTTTTCAATTTTTATTCCTGTCATGCAATGATTTTTGGTGAATACTTAGGACAACAATAATTGCGTCCAATTTGTTTAAAATACGAAGCTGCAAAAGTACGCTATTATTGTATATCAAACACATACGTTTGCAACAATCACCCTGCAATAAGTCAAATAGCTATTAATATTTGTTAAAATACATTTATTTACCCTATAAATTGTAATTTTATGAAAAAATGAATCGGAAACAACAAAGAAGTTTTCCATTTCCTTAATACAAAACAATTCCGATCCATAAAGGATGCTGGGCTGTAACGGAGTCATAATATATAAAGTAGCTGAGATAGTTTGAAACACTCTAATACAGACTAAAAAAACATATTCTAATAAAAACATATATCCTTTTAGGGCGAGGAAACTACTTTTCAGAATGCACTTACTATAAAACAATTTCAATCCAATTTATGTTACAAAACAGATTTTAAACTGTAAAATATATAGTCTTTAAATTTATTTATATATTTTTAAGGATTGTTAATCCCCATATTAATATTTTTATAAGGATTAATAGTCATTGTATTTGTATTATTATAAGGATATATACTTACGAAATTATTTGCATTTTAGGGAACTATCCTACCAAAATATTGTATATTTGTAGCCTAAAACAAACTATATATGTATATACCAAGGGCATACGATAATTTAGACATCCGATGGAAACAGGGGAAAGCCTTGATAATATCAGGTCCGAGGCGTATTGGGAAAACCACTCTGGTGAAACAATATCTTTCGCAATCAAAACTCATATACCGATTTGAAACCGGTGACAATTTCCGCACACGCCAAATTTTTGAATCACAGGATTTGCAGCTAATCCGCAACCATCTTAATGGATTGGATATTATTGCAATTGATGAGGCGCAACGGATCCGCGATATTGGATATAGCTTAAAACTGATTGTTGACAACATACCAGATGTTAAAGTAATTGCCACAGGATCAGCCTCTTTTGAATTGGCAGGACAAATTGGCGAACCTCTTACAGGCCGAAAACTTACACTAAACATGTTCCCTATTTCGATGCTTGAACTTTCGAGTGTTTATTCCCAGTTTGAACTTCAACAAAAACTGGACGACACCCTTATTTTTGGAACTTATCCGGAAGTGTTGACAACCGACAACAAATCCGAAAAAATGGAAATCCTGAAAGAAATTACAGGCTTCTACCTATTGAAGGATATTTTGGAAATGGATAAAATAAAGAGCCATAAAACAATTGTCAACCTATTGAAAATGCTTGCTTTACAAGTTGGATGTGAAGTTTCGTTTTCCGAAATCGGACGGCAATTGCAAATCGACAACAAAACGGTTGCCCGCTATGTGGATCTTTTCGAGAAATCGTTCATAATCTATTCGCTTTCAGCATTTAGCAGAAACCTGCGAAATGAGTTAACTGGGAAAAACAAATATTATTTTTATGACAATGGAATCCGTAATGCACTCATTTCCAACTTTAACCCTTTTGATATGAGAACCGATTCGGGTGGGCTTTGGGAAAATTTTATGGTATTGGAAAGGATAAAACGGAACGCTTATAAAGGATATAGCCCTAATTTATATTTCTGGCGGACCTACGACCAAAAAGAGATCGATATGATTGAAGAACGTGATGGCGGGCTGTTTGGGTACGAATTCAAGTGGGGCAAAAAAATGCCGAAAGCCCCAAAATTATGGACCGAAACCTACAACGAAGCATCCTACACCGTTTTTAACCCAGATAATTACTTGAATTTTGTTACTGAGGATACAAATCCGCCATACTGCCCACCAATGGTAAATGAAAAATGAGTTTTGATAAACTGAATGCTGTCTTTTAGCAATTATTCCGTTCCACTGAGCTAAATGTTGAACTGTGATTATGAACAGAAATTGCTAAAAAACAGCATTTAAATAATATGTTTGTGCTTAAGAAATTTTTGTGTTTACAATTTCCAGTATTTCCGTCTCCATTGCTTTTGCCTTTTCCTGTAACTGATTCCCTGCTGCAAGCATTTCTTCAACAAAAACTTTGTCTTGCAATCCGGAGGCGTTTATCTTTACATTCAGAAATGCACCCATTACGGCTGAACGTGCAGCCAAAGCCCCAACTCCGGCATCGGTAACAGAATTTGGATTCCCGGTTTCAGCCATGGCTTTAATGATTTCCATGCTTTCAAATGAACGCTTCATCACCCGAAAAGGCACTTCAATTGCATATCGTGTTGCATCCTGGATGGCCTGTGATCGTGCAGCTTTTTCGGTTTCGTTACCTTTTGGCAATCCAAAAGCATCCATTATATGGTTAAAGGCACGAGTATCTTCATCAACCAACATAAGCATCTCATCTTTAAGTGCTTGCCCTTTTTCTGCCCAAATGCTAAATTCCTCCCAGCGTTCGTCCCAACCCGGTTTGTGCGACGAAAGGTTTGCAACCATAGTTGCAAGTGAAATCCCTAAAGCACCCATTGTTGCAGCAATGGATCCGCCGCCAGGAGCTGGTGATTCGGAAGCTGTTTCATTGGCAAAACCTTCCAAAGTCATACCCACAAGCTTTGCATCATTTTCATTTGCCAACAGGTATTCAATAATTTTTTCTTTGGGATTGAACGGCTTTAGATCATCAAGTCCTAAAGATTTTATTGCAATTACAACAAGTTCTTCCTCCGAAATGCCAACCGAGCGTTGTTGTTTGCGCAAGAAATACTTGCCAGCATCAGTCATTGCTTTGAGAGGGATTAATCCAACAAGTTCGGAACCTGTTACCCGCATTCCCCGCTCCTGGGCTTTCAGGCACGATTCCTCAAAAGCAACATGCACCGGAGTAATACTGATATTGGTAAGGTTTATCGAAACTTGGGCTATGCCATATTCCTCAATGAACCAACCAATTGCTTTACAAGCCTTTAATGAGCCTTCATTCCAGATTTCTTTACCATTTTCATCTTTCTTGATTTTACCGGTTACCAAATTTCCATCGCGGACAGGGCGGCCTTTTTCACGAATATCGAATGCAACAGCGTTAGCCCTGCGAACCGAAGTTGTGTTAAGATTAATGTTATAAGCTACCAGAAAGTCGCGTGCACCTACAGCAATTGCACCTGTTAAAGCTACTTTATCATTAAATTCTGCCGGGCCAAAATCGGGTTTCCAATGCGGGTCACTAAGTTTTCGGTGCAAGCCTTCATATTCGCCCGAACGATTGTTAGCTAAATTGCGGCGCTCCTCTGTAAAAGCAGCATTTTCGTAACAATAAACAGGAATATTAATTTCATTCCCAATGCGTTCAGCTAATTTCCGGGCATATACAACCACTTCATCCATGGTAATACCAGCAATTGGAATAAGCGGGCACACATCAGTTGCGCCGAAACGTGGATGTTCACCTTTATGAGTGCGCATATCAATAATTTCGGATGCTTTTTTAACAGCTTGAAAAGCTGCTTCAATCACTTCATCAGGTGTTCCAACAAAAGTTACCACAGTCCGGTTTGTTGCTTTTCCGGGATCCACATCCAACAACCTAACGCCTTCGATGGCTTCTATCCGGTCGGTAATCTGCTTGATAATTACCATGTTGCAGCCTTCGCTGAAATTAGGCACACACTCAATTAATTGTTTCATATATTTTTGTTTTTCAATGATTTGCAAATTTATTCAAGCTAAAAAACTGTGCAAAATTAACAAAATAGAATGGAAGGGGCACATTTGGTGAAAATATTGTGCCGTAGTTGATTTTCAAAACATAGGTATGTGTTCCCTGTTGTATAGGGCTTTTGTTTCTTTGGCAACATCACCCACCCATCCTGCCAAATATGAAGTTTCTGTTCATTGGCCCGAATATTTGCCTTCAGCTTCTTTTGGATTCGCAGTCGCACTAGACGCCCTTGCTCTATGCTATTAATATACACTACGACACTCGTTCGGGGCTTGCACCCTAGAGGATATGATCATACCCGACACAAAATGAATCTCGGACTCAAAAGACTCAAAGCTATGAGAATATTGACATCTTTCATAAAAAGAATAAGGTTTTCAATATTATTAACAGCGGTAAACGAATGCCTATTATTGAATGTACAATAAAGATTTTTACTTTTGCCGAAAAGTAATCACAAACACTCGAAACCAACATTAATGGCAAAAAAGAACAAGGTAGTGCAGATGCAAAGCCCCGAAAATTACATCCGTACCCGTGCGCGAAACCTGGAAATATTTGAATGCCTATATGATAACGATTGGAAGGAAAGTGGTGTAGTCAATATTGTGGTGGCCCGAAAGCATACTAATGGAAATATTACTTCAGCAGTATATCTTGTAGATCTGCATTGTCTTGGCCTTAAATTCAGCATATATTTTTTTAACGAAAGTGAGCGCAACTATCGCGAAAGGTTAGAAGAACCTCTTATTAGTGGTGACAAATTCGAAAAAATCGATTACACCCTTGCTCATAATATTATTTATGCGGGCATTGAATTTGCCGAAGATTTTGGGTTCAAACCGCATAAAACGTTCACCGATGTAACACAATACCTTTTAGAAGAAGATACCGATGCCATCGAGCTTATTGATATTGAATGTGGTATTGATGGAAAGCCGTCATACTTCCAAGGTCCAAATGACACTAAAACCACAGTGAGCAGGATATTAAAACAACTTGAAACCACAGCGGGAAAGGGCAATTTTAATTTTTCAGTTGATGTGGATGATTATAGAGAGCTTGTTGATAACACGGAAGAAGGGATTGATGAAGACCATGATTATGACGAAGATGAGGATTTTGATGATGATGAAGACGAGGATTTTGATGAAAACTACGATGAAGACGAGGGTGAAAACGAGGATGAGAACCAAATGAGCTACGATGAGGCTTTGGTAATTTTCAAGGAGAATGAACCATTGTTAGAAACCTTGGAAACGGATAAATTTGAATTATTTATTCAAGCGATGGACGTATTGTTCCAGCCCTTAACAGATTATGATTCATATAAACAATATTATAAAGATATTTCCGAAGATCTGGAAATCATTATTGTAAGGCACAAGATGCCGTATAAAGCACTTGGCATGCAAATACATGATAAAATAAAGCGTGATAAGATCATCAACAGTTTAGCCCGCTTTCTCGATGAGGAGACTGAAGATAATGAAAAGATATTTAATATGCTAAAAGACCTGAAAGCGGAATATGGCGATGTCCCGATTTTTTCGTTCCTCGAATTATTTTATATTACTGCTATTTCAAAAGAGGACATAAAGGAGAAAATCAAACAGTATGAAAAGCAGTTCCCCGATTATCCCATATTCAAGATTTCGGCTTTGGCTCAGTCCTATTATAGCATTTTGGAGCAAAACCCAGAAGCTGAGATTATCCCTATTCACACATTCTTCCCAAACCGGTATCGTTTCCATATAATCGAAATGCAAGAATACATAATGTACGCAACATTTATTGCAGCATTCGGGACAGATAAATCACGGATGTCGGCCTTTCATGATGTTTTATTCGATTTCGATTATCCTGATGAAATACTTGGATTTGTATTTCCTATAATCAATGGTCAAAAAATAAAGGCAATTAAAGCCTCATTAGGATTGCCAGATTGATACTGAGCCAAATTTTATAAAAGCACACAAACTTGCCCAACTTACAAACTATCGTACCACAAAATGGAAAATTTCTTCGAAGGAAAAGCAATACAATCAAATGGGATATATAACCTTTCTCCACTGCTTGCCCACAAATTCTGCTTGGAAGGTGCTGTAATTATTGATGTTAGGGAAGAATACCTAAACCGTTTTAAAATATTTGATGTTCCGGGACTTATTTTCTGCCCTAAGAAAAAACTGTTGGAACTCATTGATAAGCTCCCGATTGATAAGCCAATAATTGTGGCGGATGCCAGTGGAATTCATAGTCCTGAAGCCGTCAAAATGATTATTGAAAATGGGTATAAAGGGAGTTGTGCCAACCTTTCGGGCGGTTTGGTGGATTGGGAACATTCAGGTTTACCTATTGTGATTGATTATAACGAAAGGCTTTCGGGGCAATGTGCCTGCCAGTTAAAACCAAGGGAGAAAAAATAATAAAATGTTGTTAACCAAGCGACTATAAGCCAAAATAACATACAGAAAACAACAAATCCTATCTTTTGAGGTTTATTCCGTCCAGTTTTTATCGGCTTCCCCTATAATTATTTCTGACGATTCTTTGCCGAGGTATGCATCAATTGCTGCATGAACAAGATAGATTACTGGTGTTAATATTATGGCAAGTATCACTTTATATAAATATTGGATCGTACCCACTTTTAGAACCTGCTCCAGGCTCCAATTACCCAGAAAATAGAAGGCAACAAGAAGTATCAAAAAGCTGTCGATAAGTTGCGAAACCACGGTTGATCCGGTTGAACGCAACCAAAGATATTTGTGCCCGGTAAGCTTTTTAAAATAATGAAACACATACGCATCTACTAACTGGCTAACCAGGAAAGCGGTTAGCGACCCAACAATTATCCCCAATCCCATCCTGAAAATAGTCGAGTAGGCGAAATTAATATCGAATGGCCTTCCCAAGGCATCCAAACCATTGATTTTCAACCAGAAATCGGCAGGCGGCATATCTGTCCACATTAGGATAATCAGGAATGAATAAGCTATCATTCCCGCAGTAATAAAGCTTATGCGTTGAACCCCACTTTTGCCGAAATATTCGTTGATAATATCCGAAAAAATAAAGACGATTGGCCAAATTAATACGCCGACACTGAGGTTAAGATCGGTGATTATACCCAAAATATTGAGTTGCAAAGGCGCAATCCCAAGTAGTTTTTCGATCGAAAACATTTTCACCCCACCAAACTCCGCAATCAAAGCATTGGTGATAAAAAAACTTGCAAGCAATAAGTAAAGGAATGTTTTTTTGTTCAGCGGTTTTGTTTTATCCATTTGTTGAAAGTAGGCTTTTGGGTTTGTAGAGATAAACATTATTTGCATAGCAATTCCAAATTACCACATGATGACATCTTCGCATTCCCGCATTATCACATTAACGCATTAACACCTTAAACCGAAAAATCAAAATTATCTTTCTTCGTTTTTGCATATAATTCGCGGCTAAAAACATAAAGCCGGGCAGGTTTGTGGGCAACCCCAACCTGTTTTTCGTTCAATGGTATAAGGTATTTCATGCTCGATATTTTTTTTCTGAAATTCCGTTTGTCGAATGTGGTCCCCAATATTACTTCATAGAGTTTTTGCATCTGCGAAAGGGTGAATTTATCGGGCAATAGCTCAAATCCTATTGGTTTGTTCAGCAACTCGATCCTAAGGTATTCATACGCACAAGTTATTATTTCAAAGTGATCCATTACCAGGTCCTTAATCTCATGCACGGGAATCCAACGTGCATTATCGTTCATGATCAACTCTGAATTTCGTTTTTCCGAAATATCTATCAGTGAGTAGTAGGCAATAGTAATTACATGTTCTTCGGGATGGTCAATTTTACGTAACCATTCCATATCACGAATATGCTTTTTTAACCTGTCGGGTGAACCAAAACTTTTAAATTGTTTAAGGTAAATGTTGCTTAAACCTGTATTTTCCCTCAAGATTCGCGCCGCCGATGCATCCAAATCCTCATCCAACCGCATCAAATCACCCGGAAGCTTCATATCAGCGAAAGCAATGCCATCCATCTCGATGTTCCTTTCGTTTAAAAGGACATTCAGATGAGTAAAATCAAATCCGAAAACCACACAATCAACAGAAACATTCGGAATAAGCCCTTCTTGCATAACAATTATTTGAGTTTTAAAACCATAAGTTTTATTGTAAAAATATTGCAATAAAATTAGAGAATTTTATTTCATATCAATAGGTTTAAATACAAAGAAAAACTAAAAGCTAACCTTTTGATAATAAATATATTAGAACAAATTAGCTGACAGAAAAGTAGATTTTATGGTTACTTTCCCTGATTTTTCCTGCAAAAAAGCATAACATCCACCTATTCGGGTTGGCAAGATTGTGTATTTTTGACACTCACTACATGAAAATCAAACTTGTTAAAAAAAATGGACAGCTATTTATGAAAACAACCGAAAACAGGATTCTTTCGTTAGATATTTTTCGTGGCTTGACAATTATGTCCATGATTATTGTCAACACTCCCGGTAGCTGGAGTTATGCTTATCCAATACTTCGCCATTCGGAATGGAACGGCTGTACCCCTACCGACCTTGTTTTTCCCTTTTTCATCTTTGCCATGGGATTTTCGGCCGTGCTTTCCATTAACAAACGCTTGCAAAAAGGGGTTCCAAAACAGAAGTTAGTCTTTCAGCTTATCAGGCGTTCGGCCATTATTTTCTTGCTTGGGTTGATAATCAACAGTTTTCCGTTCAATGATTTGGCTAACATACGCATACCTGGCGTTCTTCAACGGATTGCAATCGTAAATTTGATTTGTGGACTTTTTCTTATTTATTCTGACATCAAGAGGATTTGGTATGTATCAATTGTTTTGTTATCAGGTTATTGGGCACTCATGACGCTTGTGCCGGTGCCGGATTTTGGCCCGTCAAACTTAGAACCTACAACCAACCTTGCTGCTTGGCTCGATAGGTTGATAATTGGAAAACACGTTTGGGAATATACCAAACTTTATGATCCTGAAGGTATTTTGAGTACCATTCCAGCCATTGTAAGCGGTTTTATAGGCGTACTAGCAGGAAATTCCTTCATGAAATTAAAAGATGAACGCGACAAGTTGATTTATCTTTTAGTTTTTGGCAACATTTTGATTGTCTGTGGAATGGCATTCGACTGGGTGTTCCCTATCAACAAACAACTGTGGACAAGTTCGTATGTGCTCTATACTTCTGGTTTGGCAATGGTTGTGCTTGGAACAACCTTTTGGTTAGCTGATATAAAACGTTTCCGGAAATTTGCGCCACCATTTCTCGCGTTTGGCACAAATCCAATAATAGCTTACTTTGGTTCCGAAATCGGGATTGTCATTATAGGACTTATCAAGATAAAAACAGAAAACGGGCCTATTTCGCTTTACGATTGGCTGTTTATTCAGTATCAGGTAATAGGCCTGTCGCCTTTAAATGCTTCCTTGTTTGGGGCTTTGCTTTATACAGGTTTTTGGCTTTTGGTTGTTGGCATTATGTACCGTAGGCATGTTATAGTAAAGATTTGACCCGATGGAGGGATGTGGGATGTGGGATGTGGGATGTGGGATGTCGGATGTCGGATTGGAGGCAATAACCATTAACCCAATAACCATTATCCATTTACCGATTGCTGATTGCCGTAAACATTGGGGGATAATCAACTCTTCAACCTATCAACCCATCAACTAATTTCGGATTGCAGATTGCAGATTTTGGACATAAACCAATAACCATTAACCCAATAACCATTATCCATTTACTGATTAGGGATTGCGGAAGCAACGCTTGAAATAAAACAAAAAAAGGCTGCCCTGTTAAAGACAACCTATTTTGAATTTTATAACTCCGAAACCTATTTGCGTTTTTCCTTGATACGTGCTTTTTTACCTTTAAGGTCGCGGAGGTAGAAGATCCTGGCACGGCGAACTGCACCACGTTTGTTTAGTTCGATTTTGTCAATAAAAGGTGAACAAACAGGGATAATCCTTTCAACTCCAATAGTCCCAGAAACTTTGCGGATTGTGAATGTTTCGGTAACACCTTCGCCTGAGCGTTGCAAAACAACACCTTGGAAAAGCTGGATACGCTCTTTTTCACCTTCCTTTATCTTATAATGAACTGTAATGGTATCGCCGGCCTTAAAAGCAGGCAAATCATTCTTAGTTCCAAAATATTCTTCAACGTATTGAATTAACTCCTTCTTACTCATTGGTTTATGTATTAAATGTGCGTTTTTCTCAAAAATGAGTGCAAATTTACGCTAATTTTTTGATACAAAACAAGTCTGCGCAATATTTTTTAACTTTACATAGTTTAAAGGCTTGAATCGCTGTTAATCGGGCAAACTTATGAAAATAATTTATATTTGTACGAAAACCGATTAAGAATAAAAACAACTTAAAACCCTGTAAACGAATTTTATATGACCGATGAGACATTAAACATTTCGTATATAATCAATATTTTAGGCGAAAATGAAGCAAATGGTGTTTCTGCCGTCTCTCCTCCTATTTTTCAAACAAGCAACTTTTATTTCCGCACTGTTGGGCAATTTCGCGATGCAATCTCCAACGAAAAAGAAAACCAGATCTATTCAAGAGGAAATAACCCAACAATAAATTTGCTTTGCCGCAAACTTGACGCTCTCGAAGGTGCGGACGATGCATTGGTTTTTGGAAGCGGTATGGCAGCCATTTCTGCCGCAATCCTCTCGAATGTAAAAACCGGCGACCATGTGATTTGTGTCGAAAACCCATACTCCTGGACAAATACCTTATTGAACTCCAATATTTTACCCAAGTTTGGGGTTAAAGTAAGCATGGTGGATGGAACTTCCACTGAAGCAATTTTCAATGCATTACGCCCCGAGACTTCTGTTATTTACCTTGAAAGTCCGAATTCCTGGACATTTGAAATTCAGGATTTGTCAGTTATTGGTGCATTTGCCCGAAAACATGGAATTACCACAATTATTGATAACAGCTATTCCACTCCATTGTACCAGCAACCTATAAAGCATGGAATTGATCTTGTGGTGCATACTGCATCAAAATATCTCGGCGGGCATAGCGACGTGGTTGCTGGGGTTTGTTGTGGTTCAAAGGAGCGTATCGCAAAACTTTTTGCCAATGAATTCCTTACGCTTGGTGGAATTTTGTCCCCTTTTGATGCCTGGCTCACCTTGCGCGGTCTGAGGACCTTACCGATAAGGATGGAACATGTTAGCAATGCAGCCAACAAGATTATTTCATACCTAAAAACCCAGCCCAAAATTGACCGGATTTACTATCCTTATCTTCCTGAAAACGAACAATTTGATCTTGCTGTTTCGCAAATAAAAAAGGGTTCCGGATTGTTTACTGTAGAGGTAAATTCAGCACCGGAAGCTATTGAGGATTTTGGCAACAACCTCACATACTGGAGAATGGCAGTTTCGTGGGGTGGTTTTGAATCGTTGATAATTCCTTCGTGTACTTTCGTGAGACCTGGGTTATACAGCAGCCTACCTCCAACGCTAATCCGATTTTCAGTCGGATTGGAAGATGCAGAAACACTGATTCAGGATATTGATAGAAATATCAGTCGGTTATAAGTTGATGACTGGCCTAAAGTTTCGGCGAAGCATCGTCAACCTTGCTTTCAATGGGTGCTGTAGGTTCGGCGGGTACATCTTTTTCAACCTCTGGCGATGCAACATTCTCGGGTGAACCGGCAGCACTTGTACGGATTTTTTCTTCAAGTTTGTCAACCAAGGTAGACGCTCTATCATCGAGCTTTTCGATTGTGGCTTCAACCTTTTCTTTGAAGCTTTCGCCAAATTCTTTTGCTTTTTCGGTTGCTTCAGCGCTCATTTTCTTCACTTCTTCCACAACTTCCTCAATTTTTTCGGAAACATCCTTGGTGTATTCCTTGGCAGTTTCAACGCCATGGGCAGTTTTTTCTTTCAATTCCGCTGATTTGGCATTGGCTGCTTCCTTCAGCTCGTCAATTTTGGTTTCGGCTGCCTGTTTCAGTTCAACCGCTTTTTCGCTGGCTGTTTCCCTAATATCGGAAGTTTTGGCCGAAGCAACTTCTTTTGATGTCCCAAAAAGTTTTGATAATGAATCTTTTAGTTTCATGGCTTTTGTTTGTATTAATTTGTTTTGGCTAAATTACTAAATTATTGCGGATTTGGCTTATATAAATCTGGGTCGGTTGTTACTTCTTACCCATTCAGCAACTCAGGCCTTCGCATTTTAGTACGCTCCAAAGCCTTATCAAATTGCCATTTTTTAATTTCCTTCTCATTGCCCGAAAGCAATACTTCCGGCACTTCCCATCCATTGAATTCGGATGGGCGGGTATAAACCGGGGGCGACAACAAATTATCCTGAAACGAGTCGGACAAGGCCGAAGTTTCATCACTCAAAACCCCTGGCAACAAACGGATAACTGCATCGGAAACCACGGCTGCGGCCAATTCACCGCCGGTAAGCACATAATTGCCAATCGAAATTTCGCTTGTAAAATAATGTTCGCGCAAGCGTTCGTCAATACCTTTATAATGGCCGCACAGTAAAATCATGTTTTCGACCATCGAAAGTTTGTTGGCCATGGGTTGATCGAACAAAGCCCCATCGGGTGTCATAAAAATAATTTCATCATAATTCCTTTCGGCTTTTAATTTATCGATGCAAGAAGCAATAGGTTGAATCATCATAACCATACCAGCACCCCCGCCAAAAGGATAGTCGTCAACTTTGCGATGCTTGTTATCGGAGTAATCACGCAAGTTATGAAGATGTATTTCGACAAGGCTCTTTGATTGCGCACGCTTAATCATGGAATGACTAAACGGGCCGTCGAACATTTCAGGGAATATTGTGATAATATCGATACGCATATAACTTTGGGATTAATGCTGCAAAATTACTGTTTTTAGGTTAGCGTAACCTGAATTTCCACATGCAAGAAACTTTCAGAATTAAAAAGGTGAAGAATGAAGTTGCAAGTTAAGTTGAAATTATAAATTTTGTTAACTGCCAGCATCCTCCAATCCCAACCACAATTTCTCACATTTCAAACTTTACTACCTTATTGATTGTTATCTTTGCACTTCAAATTACCCTGAATATGAAAAAAATAAATTTCCTTATAGTTTTAATGATTTGTGTATCAACCTTGTTTGCGCAGGAAAGCAAACCTGGAATATACGAATTGCAGTTTAAGGACAAAGGTCCAAATGCCGATGCCGCGTTTAACCCATCGGTATTCCTGAGTGAAAAAGCGGTTGAGCGGCGTTTGAAACATCAAATCCCATTCGATCAGTCAGATATTCCGGTTAATGATCAATATATCAAATCCGTAACCGAAAATGGGGCTAAAATACTTACACGCTCACGTTGGTTCAATAATATAGTTGTTGAAGCAACTCCCAACATGGTTGAGCAAATTTCGGCATTGCCTTTTGTGGCTGCAGTTAGACTTATTGATGATGGTACAAATCAGGTTCACCTCTCCCAAAAACCGTTTATGGAAGGGGAAAGCATCGGCAAATGGACTGCTGGAATCCCTAAAAAAGCCACATCAGATTTGTACGATTATGGCGCAGCTTTCAACCAAATAAACCAACTGAAAGGACAATACTTACATAATCACGGTTACAGTGGGCAAGGCATGACCATAGCGGTATTAGATGCTGGTTTTAATTCGGTAGATGTAATGACTTGTTTCGATAGCCTTCGCGCCAACAACCAAATAAAAGGCACCCGCGATTTTGC
>CAIRHD010000215.1 GCA_903878265.1 uncultured Bacteroidales bacterium
AGGGTTGAGGCTAAATTCTTCATGGAATTTGTCGGTTTGAAGTGTTGTTTTTTCAAACGTCAAATTTCATTAAAAAATTGATATGCATTGTAAAATATTGCAGAAAATGCCAGTATTCGGTCAGTTTGGCTGTAATTTGGCCTTCCTCAAATGGGTTTGGATTTGTTATACTGAAAAAGGGGTACTTTAGAGCAAATGGGTTTCAAATTTTTACCACAGAGCGGTGTGCTGAGCCTGCCGAAGCAGCATGGAGGACACAGAGGAACACGGATTATGGGCGGAAGCGCGGGACTAATAAGAGAAATTTTTTGCTGTCATTTTACTAATAGAAAGGATTTGTACGGGAGCGGGAGGTTTTTTCCCGTCAGCAGCAATCCTTTCAAGGAGGGGACAATTTGTCCCCTCCCTTTGGATAGTTCCGCATCCCTCTTGCGCATTTTCTTTATGTAGTCAGTAGGATTTGGGGTGTCGGTTAGCACTTGAATAACGTCTGCAACGACGAAATACCACTTTTGGTCTAATACTATTTCACCAGGCGAAAGGATTTGCGCGGCAGCGATGGTGAGAAAGGATTTAAACGGCAGCGGGGCTTTATATTCTATTGATTTCTTCCCTCGACAATCCTGTTGCGTGAATTATCAAATCCACTTCAACTCCGAGATTTTTTAAATTCTTGGCAATCGTAATTTTTTCAAGTTTCTTCACCCTATCTTCTTCATCAACCTTCATTGTCCAGGCCATGCTTGCACCATATCGCAAATCCTCGATGTGTTTTTTATATGCAATCTTTTCATCTTCCGACAAATTATCAACCCTCAGCAATTCCCTTGCCACACTTATCCCCTGGGCTTTGAAATCATCTTTAATCTCATTGTTTTTAAGGTAATAAATCCATTCGTCTAAGGAATCTTTGGCAACATCATCAAACTGATTTACTTTAATCACAAAATACTCAGGAAATATTTGGCTTGGGTCTGTTTTACCAAGTACTTCTTTTTGTTTGTCCGAAAGCTCCAATTTATCCGATTTATGGATCCCTTTAAAATCAGTTTTGCCATGATAAACATAATCCAATCCTTGTCCCAAGTCGAAATATACAATATTGATCGAATACACTTTCTTTACGTTTTTATAAGGCTCCCCAACCGCGATATACTCCGTAATTGCCTTAGAAGCACCATACGCCATCCGATGGAAATAATCATATTCGTTTTGGTTTTGTATCTCAATAATTACAAGCTCCCCTTTAGAATTCTTAACAAGAATATCAACCCTGTTAAATTTATCGCCTTCAATCCTTTGGTTGCCCTCACCCTCAAGAATACTCTCTATCGAAATCTTCTCCCGCAGCAATTCACTCAAAAACCCTTCTAGAACCGAGAAATTGGCCTTGTTCCTCAACAACCTCTTGATTGCCCAATCAAAACGAACTAAACTCCTTGAAGCCATATCTTTACTATTTTGTTCCAAAATTACAAAATCTATTCATTGATTGACGAAATTCCAGTCAGGGATTGAAGAAAAACATGTTCGGCAATTTTCAGATTTGGCAACTGGCAGAATTCCATCCTGTTGATCTATAAACAAATAACAAAATAAATTTGGGATTGGGGTGGAAAGAAGGGCGAGGGTTTTAAGCAAACACTGCTGAAAGAGGATGTGCCGAATGAGGAAGAAATAACCGAACATATTTGAAAGAAGTTGCGCTCAAACGGGATATATAAAAAATTGCCATCTTCAATTAAAACTTAAATCTTTCAGGATTCTTCCTGTTATCGGTTATCGAAATCAGATAGATTTTCTCTCCATCAATTAAATAGAATATGGAAGTAAGTTTAGCTACGCTTGCCTTTCTGATAGTGTTTGATTGATGTGAGACAGGAAATATTTTTGGATTTTTTTGAATAGTTTCCAGATAATCGTCCAATATTTTTACGAATTTCTTCACGTCATTTTCTGAAAACCTGTTTTCGATATACCCGATAATTTCCGCAAGCCCTTGCACAGCCTCATCCGACCACACAATTTCATAGGTACTTTTCATAGGTTCGCCTTACGGTTTCGTGTGAATGGACCCTTCCTTCCTCTATATCTTTCATCCCTTTTTCGATTGATTTCTTTTCATGGGTGGTGAGTTCGTCCCACCAATCGGAAGATTGAGCGTTTTCAACCTGTATTTTCTTCAGTTTTTCGATGATTGCTAAATCGGTAAGCCCGGTAATCCATTCAATCAGGCCTAATTTCTCAATGTGTATGTTCATTGCATTATTTTTTACAAAGATAAACATTCTTAAAAAACTATATTAGGGCGAAATCCCGGAAAAGGATTAACGAAAAATACATTTTTATAGTGCAAGGATTTTACCCGAACGCGTCTAAAAGAAGACGCACCCGAACGGAGCGCACGTTGCAGCATTACGACCCAACAATCAGCTTATCCACTTCTTCCTTTAATCTGGGAATATGGTTTATCACGATGCCCCAGATATTTTCATCTGATACGCTATCGTAACCATGTATGATTGAGTCCACTCCGAAAAGTCTTTTTTCGCCACTGAGGCACAAATCCAGTAAGTTTTACTAAGTTTAAAGTTGTGATTATCAATACTCTGTGACCCTCCGTGTTCTCTGTGCCTCCGTGGTTTTCTTCTTTTTAGGGTTATCGGAGCGGACTCATGATTTGATTTCTTAACCCGACAATCCTTCTTGCGTTTTCTATTGGGAACAGGGCATCTTCTTTAAGAATCCTGTTTATTGCCTCCCCAATTATCTCCAGGTTTCTTTCAATAGCCCGTTTTAGCATCATATCTTTGGCGTATTCATCGAAACGCTTATGCCTGCCAATAAAAAAAGAATCTGTTTCTTCTATGGCAAGCTTTATATCGTAAAGGCATTTAAGCACTTTTTCGTTCATAAACCAATTGCTTTTCCCTTTCTACTACTTTCTTGAATATCGGATTGCGTATTGCCTGGTTCTCCACCAGGTCAACCGGCCTGTGGAACAGTTGTTCCAGGTTTTCTTTTAAATCCATATAATTGTCAAAGTAATCCAGCAGA
>CAIRHD010000216.1 GCA_903878265.1 uncultured Bacteroidales bacterium
CCCGACGGATAATTGGATGCGTAAACCAGATATAGCCTTCCCCTATGAGCGCTTTGGCTGTTATCCACTGCAATGAAAGGATAAGGGCGGGTCCTCATATTTTGTACTGAGTTCCTTCCTCCGACACTGCTACCAACGTAGTTTGAAAAATTCTGTGCCGATTTGTAGGTATAGGATTGCCCACCATCATTGGATTCGTAAAAAGTATAAGTTGACGAAAACGAACTTCCCGAATTGGTAACCACATAAGTTGCACCACCCTGGGCTGATGCTTTCGGGCCAACAGCCACCATCATGCCTGGCAAAGATTGGGTATTCATGGTTTGCGTGTTGCTGAAGGACACACCATTATTTATGGATCTTGCGTGGTTTCCACCACCACTGGCAGTCATAGTGGTATAGATATAATTGGAATAAGCGCCACCGGTTTGGTCAACGGCTATCCAGTTTTTATCGTTTCCTGCGATTGCAATTACCACGGGATCCCAGGTTAATCCAAAATTTGGGGAAGTTACCACTTTGCATCCCGAAATATTGCCGTACATATTTTCGTAAATCAGCCTGCCTGTGCTGTCGCTGGTAACAACAACATCTCCGGCCATGCCAGTCCAGCTTGGATTTGCAGCTACCCAATCGTAACCATTAGCTGTGCGATAACCTTTTCCACCTGTGCTGCCGGAAGTATTCCAAACGGCATACATTTCCAAAGGGTTCAGTGGGTTGGAGGTAACGCTACATTCGGCAAAATCAACGCCAAGTTTAAAATTGTCGTAATCGCCAATAGTCAACACGGTTGCTTGTGTTGCATCGCCTTCGGGTGCTATGTAGCCCGGTTTCATTACCATCGGATCGCGATGGATGTTGTTGTCCTTTGTGGCCGGTTGCGAATATGCTTTCATCCCGGTCATCATCAGTACTAGTAAGCAGTAAGCAACTACCACAAATACAGTAGATTTTTTCATGTTTTGATTGGTTTATTAGATTTTAATTTAGGAAAAAGGTTATTCCTGTAAAAAAAGAAAGGCCAAAATTAAACTATTTTCAATTACTTTTGTTCGACAAATTGCATCAATTAACCTTTTAAAGCACATACCATGAAACCGATTTTAAAAAACAAAGTGATTTTTTCTGTTTCCTTGCTTGCGATAGTTGTTTTGCTCACAGCTTGCCCCTACTCAAGCAGTGTTCCAATTGATGAAGGCACGGTGAAAGTAGCGAACGGACTGCAAGGACAGTGGATAGCAGCAGAGGAAAAGGAATCGGCAAACCCAACTTATTTTGTTATCACGGTTGATGACAAATTCCACGCCACTTCAAAAAAAATGGAATATTCCACCACAGATAGCTCCTATTCCGAAACAGTGTATCAACTAACATTTTCGGATGTAAATGGCGAAACGTTTATGAACGCCAAAGAGGCAGGCAGCGATACATATAGTTTGTACAACTTTAATTTTGATGAAAAAACCGGTGAAATAGCCACTTCAGAAGTTACGGATTACATCAAAGAAACTTTCAGTTCGTCGAAAGATTTAAAAGAATTTATTGCCAAAAACAAGTCGAACAGCTATTTCTATACGAATACAACCGACAATTACATCAGAAAATAGCTAGTTCTACAAACTACAAATTCCTGATTACTTGTTTAAACAGTTGTATTAGTTTAATCTCCGCTTTACCGGCAGTTTCCAAAATATCTTCGAGTTTTGCAGGGATAAGGTTGTCGGGATCGCATAAATCGGTGATTACCGAAACTGCGGCGCAAGGCATATTCATGTGGTTGGCCACAATCACTTCGGGAACTGTTGACATACCTACCACGTCGGCACCAATCAAACCCAAATAGCGGTACTCGGCCCTGGTTTCGAGGTTCGGGCCTGCAACTACAGCATACACTCCATTATGCAAGGTAATACCTAACTTTTGTGCGGCTGATTCCATTTTCGCATTTATTTCGGGCGAGTAAGGACAACTCATATCAGGAAACCGTGGGCCAAGTTCATCCATATTTTTGCCTGTGAGCGGATTGCCGGGCAACAGGTTGATATGATCGTCCAACAACATCAGATCGCCTTTTTTATACGTTTTGTTTATAGCCCCGCAAGCGTTGGAAAGCAAGAGCCATTTTATCCCCAACATTTTCATTACCCTAATAGGCAAAGTTACTTGCTGAAGAGAATATCCTTCGTAAATATGGAACCGGCCCTGCATGGCAAGCACTTTGTGCCCCAATAGGTTGCCGTAAACTAACCTCCCTTTATGGGATTCAACAGTTGAAACAGGGAAATGAGGGATTTCGGAGTAATCGATTTCTATTTCGATGTCGATTTCAGAAACCATTTTACCCAAACCTGTACCCAAAACTATTCCAGTATCAGGGGATGTAATGCCTCTAAGCTTCAAAAATGAGGTGATTTCGTTTATTATTTCAAACATAATGTTGCTGTTAGTGTTGATTTGTGGCTGCTAAATTACATAAACAGAATTACCTTTTACCCGAATTTAAAGATTTTTGCTTTGGAAACTTACAATTTCGACACACTCCGCGAACAACTTGCCAAAAGCTACACCTGGCCAACGGTTTACATGTTCAAATTTATTGCCCCTGCCGAAAACCGGATTTTTGCGCTGTTGCATGATTTATTCCCCGACCATGCCGAATTCAGCAATCGGCACTCGGCTGGAGGAAAATATGTGAGCATCACAGTGAAAGAAGTTATGCTCAACGTTGATGAGGTTATTTCCCGTTATGAAAAGGCATCTGCGATCGAAGGGGTGATTGTGCTTTGAAAGCATTGATATTGCAGCCTTTATAATCAATATCCACTAAATTATAGCACGATTTGATACCCAAACTGCACATCCTATAGAGTTTGCAAAACTGTTTTTTTAAGGGTTGCATCTATTAGTTTTTTGTTTTGTAATTTCTTGCAAATGCATGAAATTTATTTTTTAAAATTTAGAATTTCGCGGAAATAGTATTTGGACAAATTTGTGATTAGATAATTTGAGTAATTTAGCTGCAAATCGGAGTTGACCATACAATACAATGGGCAGTAAAGAGCAAGAAAATAAATAGAAACCTTTTTATTTGATTGTTGAAGGGCAGAAGCCAAATAGAGTTGGACTTAAAAAAGAATTTATTGCCCACGTTTGCATTTATGGTTTAAATTTGGGACTCTTTTTACCTCTGGTAAAAAAACAACTTTGATACATTTAACAAACTTATTGATAATTACATTATGCCATTAAACTGGAACGAAATAAAGGACAGGGCATTAAATTTTTCAAAGGAATGGGCCGGCACTTCTAACGAAGAAGCTGACGCAAAACCATTCTTGGTCGAGTTTTTTAACGTATTTGGCATCAGCAGGAAACGTTTTGCAACCTTTGAGCACAGGGTTAAAAAATTAGACGAAAAAGATGGGTATATAGACCTGCTCTGGAAAGGGACGATTTTAATCGAAATGAAAAGCCGTGGCAAAAACCTTGATAAGGCATATAAACAAGCCATTGATTATACGCACGGGTTAAAGCAGCATGATCTACCCAAGTACATCCTAATTTCCGACTTTGAAAACTTCAGGCTTCACGACCTCGAAGAAAACAATTGCATTGAATTTAAACTAAACGACTTTGTAAAAAACGTGCAGCATTTTGGCTACCTTTTAGGCTACCAAAAGAAAGTTTACAAAGAACAAGACCCTGCGAATATCAAAGCTGCTGAGTTAATGGGCAAGCTCCACGACAGGCTAAAAGAAATTGGGTACACAGGCCACCCTTTAGAAGTTTACCTGGTGCGTATCCTGTTTTTATTGTTTGCCGAAGACACAAGCATTTTCAACAAACAGCAATTTCAAGATTATTTGGAGCAACGCACCAACGAGGACGGCAGCGACCTTGCATCCAAATTGCAAGAACTGTTTCAGGTACTGAACACAACAGAACAAAACCGCTTTAAAAACCTCGACGAACAATTATCGGAATTTCCATACATAAACGGAAAACTCTTCGAAGAAATGCTGCCCACGGCAAGTTTCGATGCAAAAATGCGGCAAGCCTTGTTAGATTGTTGTTACATCGACTGGAGCAAAATTTCGCCCGCCATTTTTGGTTCCATGTTCCAAAGTGTGATGAACCCCACCGAAAGGCGGAATTTAGGCGCACATTACACCAGCGAAGCCAATATCCTGAAATTGATAAAACCACTTTTCTTGGAAGAGCTTTGGCGGGAATTTGAAGGCATCAAGATCAACCGAAACAAGCTTACCGAATTCCATAAAAAACTTAGCTCGCTCAAATTCCTCGACCCTGCTTGTGGGTGTGGCAACTTCCTGGTTATTACCTATCGGGAACTGCGGATGCTGGAATTGGAAATTTTACGCTCGTTGAATAAAACAGGCCAACGGGTTTTGGATATTGGTTCTATTATTTGGCTCGATGTGGATATGATGTGCGGGATTGAATACGAAGAATTCCCTGCCCGAATAGCCGAAGTGGCGATGTGGCTGATTGACCACCAGATGAATATGCTTATAAGCAACGAGTTTGGCCAATACTTTGCCCGTTTGCCATTAAAGAAAGCCGCAAAAATTGTTCATGGAAATGCCTTGAAAACCGACTGGAATAGCCTGATAAGAACACAAGATATTGAAATAACAGCCAATAGCACCACGGTAACTTTAAACGAACCCGAAAGCGCATATACTACCGTACACATCAAAACAAATAACCTGACCATAATTGATCAAAGGGAAACCGAACCTATAAAGTACCGGCTACACACCCATTTCGATTATATCCTTGGCAACCCACCTTTTATTGGCTCTAAGCTAATGACCCAACATCAGAGGGATGAAGTAGCCCGGGAATTTGGAAACAGTGCTGGTACGGGGGTGTTGGATTATGTAACCGCTTGGTATTGTAAGGCAGCCAAGCTCATCCAAAACACAGCAACTAAATGTGCATTTGTTTCAACAAATTCAATTGTGCAAGGCGAACAAGTTGGCATATTGTGGAATGTGCTGCTGAATATGTATGGCATAAAAATCCATTTTGCACACCGTACTTTTAAATGGAGCAACGAAGGAAAAGGAAATGCTGCCGTGTATTGCGTAATAATTGGTTTTGCCAACCACGACACTAACAACAAGCGTATTTTTGAATACGATGATATTAAAGGCGAAGCCCACGAACTGAAAGCAAAGTCTATCAATCCGTATTTGGTTGATGCAAAGGACATTTTAATTAAAAAAAGAACCAATCCTTTATGTAATGCCCCTCAAATGAGCAAAGGAAACCAACCAACAGACGGTGGCAATCTGATTATTAACAACGAAGCAGAATTAAATGAATTATTGGCAAAAGAGCCTACTTTTAAGAAATACATAAAAAAACTAATTGGCGCAGAAGAATTTATCAATAATAAAAACAGATGGTGCCTTTGGCTTGTTGATGCTTCGCCTGAAGAACTGAAAAAATCGGCTTTGATAATGGCGAGGCTTGAAAAAGTTAGGGCATTGCGTTCTGTCAGCACCGATCCAACAACAAGAAAAAATGCAGTAACACCTTATTTGTTTAGGGAAACGAATAATTATGATAATTACATTGTAATACCTTCTGTTTCTTCAGAGAGTAGAAAATATATTCCTATTGGATTTCTAAACAAAGAAACTATTCCTACCAATCTTGTTCTTATAATACCTAATGGTAGTTTGTTTCATTTTGGGGTATTGATGTCAACTATGCACATGGCTTGGGTAAAATATGTGTGTGGTCGGTTGGAAAGTCGTTTTCGCTATTCAAAGGATATTGTTTACAATAACTTTCCGTGGCCAGAAAATCCAACCAAAAAGCAAATAGAAGCAATTGAAATTGCTGCACAAAACGTATTGGATGCAAGGTTGCTATTCCCGAATAGTTCGCTCGCAGATCTATACGCGCCATTGACAATGCCATACATTTTGGTAAAAGCACATACCGAGTTAGACAAAGCCGTTGACTTGGCCTACCGTCCGCAAACCTTTACAAGCGAAGCTAACCGTATGGTGTTCCTATTTGAGCTTTATGAGAAATATACTGCCGACCTTTTTACAAAACCGAAACCGAAAAAAATAAAAAAAAACAATACAAGGTAAGGCTTAGAAAAAGCAATCGGTTTCGCAGCCCTATGCTTGTGCGTCAGTTGCTTATTCTTAATGCAAAATAATATTGCACACACCCGTTTGTATCCCTTACAACCCAAGTAATATAGCCTATTATCCAATCCCAATAAATTTTTCAGCCACAGCAACCAATAATTTAAAAACCATTGTTTTACCACACAATTATTTCTTAATTTTGGGTCACCAATTCAACTGAAAATTAATATTAAACCTAAATTATGGCAAGCACATCCGAAACCGGGCACGCGAAAAATGCAGCCAACTTTCACTGTTTAGAACATCATCATTAACAATGATTTTACGACGCTATTATCGAACATATTAATAAAAAGATCAATCGACTTAATAACAATGATATAAATAATTCAAGTTTTAGATTAGAAAAAAGAGATTATGAAAAAAATAATAATTACAACAGTTTTTATAGCTTTAGCTATAGCATCGTTTAGCCAGAATTATTTGGAAGTGACCGCTTTAAATAGCACTATATCAATGCCTATTGGTTCTACTAAAGCAATAACATGGAACTCATTTGGAGTAGGTAATGTGAAAATTGAATACACAGCAAATTTTAACATAAACTATAACAACCCTAACGATTGGCAGATTATTGATCCTTCAGTTGCAGCGAGTTTGGGTACTTATACCTGGAATGTGCCTAATATGGTCTTTTCATTAGCAAGGATTAGAATTTCGGATATAAGCAATGATTCTATTTATGATTTAAATGACATGGATTTTAGTACTTATGATGCAGTAGCGAATCCCAAAAATCTAAAAATTGTTTCCCCAAATGGTGGAGAAGTTTTGGATACTGCGAGTGCCTTCTTTAATATCACTTTCAAATATCAAAACACATTTTCTGAGGTGCAATTTGACTATTCTATTGATAATGGGGCTAATTGGTTAACTATTGATACACTTTTTAGCGATAATAATGAAACATTGAATTTTTTTCTTTGGGGTAGAAGTTATAACTGGAAAATACCAAATGTAAACTCCAGCCAATGTAAGGTAAGAATCCGCGATAAGATTGATAGCACTATTTTAGATGAAAGTGATGGGGTTTTCACTATCATGGCCAGTGCACCAAAAAAAATTGAAGTTCTATCGTTAAATAATGCCACGGCAATTCCTATCGGTTCTGCCAAAGCCATAACATGGAATTCATTTGGTGCAGATAACCTTAAAATTGAATATGCTGCAAATTTCAACATGAACTTTAACAACCCTAATGATTGGCAGACTATTGAGTCGTCAATTTCAGCAAATTTGGGTTATTATATATGGAATGTGCCGAATGTTGTCTTTTCATATGGAAGGATCAGAATTTCGGATGTAAACAATGGTTCTATATATGATATTAATGACATGGATTTCAACACCTATGATGCAGTGGCGAATCCCAAAAATCTAAAAATCGTATCGCCAAATGGAGGGGAAGTTTTAGATACAGCAGGTGTATATTTTAATATTTCTTGTAAATACCAAAATACAACCTCTGAGGTACAATTTGACTATTCTATTGACAATGGAGCGAATTGGATAGCCATTGATACTCTTTACAGCAATGGTTTAGCAAACTTGAATTTTTTTCCTTGGTTTAGAAGTTATAACTGGAAAATTCCTAATATAAGCTCCGCCCAATGTAAGGTAAGAATCCGCGATAAGGTTGATAGCACTCTTTTAGATGAAAGTGAAGGGATTTTCACTATCATGGCCAATGCCCCTAAAAAAATTGAAGTTCTATCGTTAAACAATGCTACTGCAATTCCTATCGGTTCTACTAAAGCCATATCATGGAACTCGTTTGGTGTTGATAATGTAAAAATTGAGTACACAGCAAATTTCAACATGAGTTTTAATAGCCCTAACGATTGGCAGATTATTGAGCCTTCAATTTCTGCAAATTTGGGTTATTATGCATGGAATGTGCCGAATGTTGTCTTTTCATATGGCAGAATTAGAATTTCGGATGTAAACAATGATTCTATTTATGATATTAGTGACATGGATTTCAACACCTATGATGCGGTCGCAAATCCGAAAAACTTGAAAATTGTAAGTCCAAATGGAGAGGATTTATTGAAAGGGAATACAACATATTTCAACATCACATTTAAATATCAAAACACCTTTACTGAAATGCAATTTGATTATTCGATTGACAATGGTATCAATTGGTTAGTTATTGATACCCTATATGACAACGGTACTAAAACAATGAATTTTTATCCTTGGTTAAGAAGTTATAACTGGAAAGTTCCAAATGTTAGTTCTAATCAATGTAAGATTAGAATACGCGATAAGGTTGATAGCTCTATAATAGATGAAAGCGATGCTCCCTTTACGATTGTATTTGACCCAACAGTTTCGGTTGAAGATTATTCTGAAGTGTCAAATATTGATATATTCCCTAATCCTACCAAAGGTCAGTTTTCGCTGAAATCAAATTCTATAATAACTAAATACCAAGTGTTCAATTCTGAGGGCATTTGTATTTTGGATCAAAAAAACAGTCAGGGCATTTCTGCAACATGTGATATTTCCTCTTTTAGCAACGGTATGTATTATATTAAAATCCATACAAATAAAGGAATATTAGGCAAATGTATTTTGAAAACAGAATAACAAAAAATGAATTCTATTTGTACACTTGGCATATCACTACTTTCAAATGTTTGTTGGTAAGTTATCACCTCGGCATGTTGCATAATTCCACCCCAACACTCTTGCCTGTTATCCAATCCCAATAAATTTTTTAGCCCCAGCAACCATTAATTTAAAAACCATTGCTTTACCACACAATTATTTCTTAATTTTGGGTCACCAATTCATAAAAAATTAATATTAAACCTAAATTATGGCAAGCACATCCGAAACCGGGCACGCGAAAAATGCAGCCAACCTCCAATCGTTAATAGCCTCCGTTATTGGTTATGGCGCAGCGTACAACCCATCAAAAGCATCGTTAAAATTACCGGCACTTCAAGTATTAGACACCAACTGCAACAATGCGGTAAAAGCGGTAAACGCCGCTTTTCCAGCTTATGCCCAAGCTATTGCCGATAGGGAAACAGCCTTTGTGCCACTCAGTAAATTGACCACTCGCGTACTCAACGCCCTAAGGCAACCGACACATCCACACAGGTAATTGAAACTGCACAATCGTTTATCCGTAAAATTCAGGGAACAAGGGCTGCCCGCAAGAAAACGGATGAGGAAAAAGCCGCCCTTGCTGCCAAAGGAAAGGCAACCAAAGAAATTTCGACATCGCAAATGAGCTTCGATAACCGCTTAGACAACTTCGATAAACTTATACAGCTTTTGGATAGCTCACCTTTATACACTCCCAACGAAACCGATTTGCAGCTTACCACCATCAAAACCTACTACGACACACTGAATGCGAAAAATGCTGCCGTTAAAACCGCAATTATACCGCTAAGCAATGCCCGCATTTCGCGCGACGAAATAATGTACAAAGCAGGTGCAAGCATGGTGGACATTGCGTTGGATGTAAAAACCTATATCAAATCAGTGTTTGGAGCCACCAGCCCACAATACAAGCAAGTAAGCAAGTTGGCGTTTAAAGTAATCCCCTGATTGTTTTTTCCGATCAACCTTTTTTAGCACCATAAAAACTGCAATTGTCGTAATGGCGATTGCAGTTTTTGCTCTTATACCCTTAATGTACAACTAATAAACCACAACTCACATTTGAGCAACTGCAACTTATATTTAACCTCCTGCAACTTATTTTAAAGTAACTGCAACTTACATTTATCCGACTGCAACTTACATTTTAGCAACTGCAACTTATTTTTATGCAACTGCAATTTGCATTTTAGCAACTGCAACTTACATTTTAACAACTGCAACTTACAATTAAGCAACTGCAACTTATTTTTAGCCTCCTGCAACTTACATTTAAGCAACTGCAACTTACTTTTTAGTACCTGCTACTGCACAATCAGCTTTAATAGATGCCTACCGGGAAATCAAACGCAATCATTCAGAAGCATTGCCCCACCCTGCAATTTGGCAATCGTTGTGTGCATATTGCGGCGAGGAAGTTCCTTTTATAAATTTGATCCGCCCCATCAACTTTTAAAACGCAGGGCGACGTTGTTCGCATTTGTATAAATCAAACATTTCAACTTTTCCCAATAAGGGCTCCGCACAGAGCAAGAGCCAAATTAATTTTTGGATTTCTGAAAAATATGCTGAATTCAAATTGAAGCAGTGTCTATAAACGTGAACATAAGTACGGACGTTATTTAAACTCAAGGTCATTTGCCAATACAAGTTTGCCAATACCTGAATCGTTGACAATATGATTGCATTTATCAATATCTTGTTCTGTAAATTCCCAATAACTAGTAGGCTCATCATGTGCATCGCTTATCAAAGTTAAATCGTACTTCAGTAGCGCGCCTCCCTTGCAGGTGCTCAAAATACACCCCATTGAAGCCAATCCTATAACATATACTCTACTTATACCATTTAAAATCAATTCTTTGTGAAGAGTTGTATTTGCAAATGAATTATTGTCATTTTTGTCAATTATCTTCCCATTTTCATAGTAATGCAGTATTTCTGGTAAATCCCACGAAGGACTCCCTTTCAGTGAAGCAGCCATTATATAATAAATTGGCACTTTTGCATCAAAAGCCTTATCAATAACAATATTTGAATTTAAAAAGAAACTGGCATCCCGAAATACCGGCAGCCAACCTTTTTGGATATCACATACCAGGAGAGCCGATTTGCCGCCTTCACATTTTTTCGAATTTAACGTATAAGTTGCAATCGTTTTGTCTTCAGCAATAATGTTTATTATCAACGGGCTTGTTAAATCATATTCCTTATCTGGGTCGATATTAGAGGTTGCATTTTCACTAAAATCTAAATGTAACTTAACCTTTTGTATTGATAATGAGGACTTATACGGGATTAAGAATTCCACAGTCTTATTCGCTTGGTCAAATTCGATATTTATTTCAGGACAATTCTCAACATATATATAATTCAGGGTGTTTGATGATGATAATTTCTTATCCGCATCCTTACTGCAAGAAATCATAAACAATACGATAAGGAAAAATGCGAACAATGTTTCTAAATATAGTGTTCTGGTTTTTAACCTGTAATTTATTGTTTTCATGGGTTCTGAAATTAACAATGAAATATTTAGTTTGTCATGCATTAGTTGGATTCAACCCGCGATTGCAGCATTTTTGTTTGCGGATAGTGGTATGCGATTTTTCATTTGATGTCTGAATTCTGATTTTAATTTTAGCCAATTAAAATCATCGGATCAGAAAACCACAAAAATAAATTTTCAATTTTCCTGGATGCACTTTCTTTTGCTGACAGGAATAGATGCCATTGACAATTTTTATACATAAATCATGAATTATTCTAATTGTCAGGCTATTGAAATAAATCCTTGCAGAAGCTAACATATGTTTTAGATGAGAGATCAATGAACACACCAATCAGAACTAAACGCAAAACAACACAAAACAAAAACTTCTTGGCTTAAGGTCTGTACATGCTAATAATTTGGGTCTTCTTGTATATAAGATACTTCAGATTGAAAATACCCTATACTTTATGCTTAATTTTTTTCTTTTCTATATAATTTATAATTACATGACAAGTCGTTTAGTCAGTAAAATAACAAATACGAAACGGGATCAAACCACATTTAGCTAATAATCACTATTGCTGAGCAAAGCTGTAACACCCATTTGTCCGCATGTTACATTCCGTCCAATGGGTTAATCGAAGTTTCACTAAACCAAGCCTTATTTAAAATCACTATAAATAACCCCCATTTGTTGGAGTGGGCTTTGATTCTATGTAACTTTGACTTTACAATATTTTTTGAAAACCACAAAGAAAAGATGGTTCCAGACATAATAGAGGTTGTACAATTGATTTGAGCCTTTATGATCTTGATTCCAGAAAAGAAGCATAAATGACAAGTCAATATGATGAAATGAGTGATCGATCTTTCCCAAATTAACGGGGGAACGAAAGCACAACCGAGGTTGAGGGATTTGCTCAGAAGTAAACTGAAAGCTAATGGTTTTAGTGTTTACAATGTGGAATGATGGCATTTTAATTACAAGGATTGGAAGTCATATCGTTTTGAAAACATCCAATTTTCAGAAATCAAATAAACAGCATATAGCAGATGTTGCTCTAAATAAAGGGAAAGACACCTGAAGAAACGACAATATCCTTTAACTGAAGTTTAGGCATTAAATTCAATAGACTTATTTATGAAAGACATCAAAGAATTAGAATGTGCATCCGAAATATACAATTATTACGGTGCAAAGCCAGAAGGCGAAATTTTAAATAGGGAAATTAAAAAGGAAGCTACTCCACGCGCTGAAAAGGAACGACAAATGTATTTCGATACCAAATCATCGGCTTCTGTCGAGTTTCCATATTGGTACACACGGCGTTGGGAAGAATTGGAAGGCGAAGTTCAAATTATTAGGAGAGCAGAGGCACTTAAATCGGGTTTTGAACATTTAACACCATCGGTATTACCTGGAGAATTGTTGGCTATGAGAAAAGCGAATTATTTAAGGGGTTCATATCCAATGCCATGGATGTCTGAAGGTTTCTTTTTATTGAAAGAAGACGATTTATTCAAAGAAGTCCAAAATGCAGCAAAAGCAAGTGCCGACGAAGTTACCACAATGGGCCAGGGTGGAGGAAACGTTACCAAAAGTATTGGTAATATTATTTCCATTGCTGGCAAATTTGGTCTTCGTAAAGAAGAAATGCCCATTCTGATAAGAGTTGCAAAAAAATGGTTCAATAAATCTGTTGATGATATCGGCCATAAATATGAACAATTTGTACCTGGATACGACACAAAAGAGGAGATTATGCGAGCCGTTATCTGCATGTTCGACTCAGGATATACTTTGCCACAAGGTCGTGAAGTGATTAATTACTACTATCCGCTTCAGTTTGGTATTGAAGGAATAAAAGATATTTGCAAGGAAAAGCAAGCTAAGTGTGCCGGTGTTCCCGGCATGGACCGTTTATATTTCTACAAAGCGGTTCACACTATGTTAGAAGGCCTTCAAACATGGATTTTGAACTATGCCAAAGAAGCTAAATTTATGGCTTCGTTAGAGTGTGTTGCAGAACAAAAAGATGAATATCTAGAAATGGCGGAGCGCTTGGAATGGTTATCTAAAAACAAACCCCGCACATTCCACGATGCGCTTCAAATGCTTTGGATTTTTCATGTTGCGGTTCTAAACGAAGACCCGATTTCAGGATTGTCACCAGGCCGCATCGGGCAGGTGCTTTATCCTTACTGGAAACACGATATTGAAAAAGGTATCTTAACAAAAGAAAAAACTATTGAGTTGCTGGAATGTATGCGCATGAAATTTACCGAATTGGATTGTTTTGCATCAATGGGGGTAGTAGGTGGTGTTTTAAGCGGAAATACATTTAATAATTTATGTGTAGGCGGTTTAAATAAAGAAGGCGACAGTGCTGCGAATGAACTGGAATCTTTGATCATTGAATCAGCAATGTCGTGCAATGTTCCTCAACCTACATTGAGTATGCTTTATGATGAAAAACTTCCGGAAGAATTTTTGATGAAAGGTGTTGAATGTACTAAAATTGGAACAGGTTATCCTGCATGGGTCAATAACCGGGTTGCCATGGAGTTTCTTTTAAATACCTTTGGTAAAGAGGGAATGGCACCTGAAGAAGCTCGGGCTTGGGCGATTGGCGGATGTCTCGAAACTTCGCCCGGTAGTTGGATGCCTCTGGAAGTAAATGGCAAAACCTATTTTATTCCGGGTGGTTCTGCCCCTGCAACCAGCGTTGGTGTTCACTTTATTTCTTTGCCTAAAGTCCTTGAAGCTGTATTGTACGATGGAATGGATAAGCGGACTGGCCGCAGGGTTTATCCAGCACACAGTTTAAAATTGGAATCGTACAACGATCTCTGGAAAATATTCAAACATTATTTCAGTATCACCGTTGAGGTTTTAACACTTACTAACAATATTCAACATGATATATGGGGCAAAATTTCGCCTTCTATTATCAACAGCATGTTGAAACCCGACTGTTTAGAAGTTGGGAAAGATATCAGCAACAAAGGATGCCGTTATAACCGCACATTCAATGTAGAAATATGCGGTGGCGTGAATTTAGTTAATTCATTGGCTTCCATCAAGAAAAATATTTTCGATGATAAAAACTTCACATTAAATGAATTAAAGGCCGCCATAGACGCAAATTTTGGCTATTTGTCAGCGTTGGAAACTGGTTCATATAGTTTGATAGAACAAGTGAAAACCGCCAACTTTATGGATTGGTTGAAAATACACAAACTATGTTTAGATGCTCCCAAATACGGAAACGATGATAAATATGTAGATGATTTATTCAAAGAATGGCAGATTTGGTTCAGCAAAATGTGCGAAAACTACATCTCTCTATACGGTGAGCCGTTGTACTCATGTCTGATTTCTGTTTCTACTCACGCTCCTATGGGAGCTGTTACATTGGCTACCCCCGATGGCCGTTTGTGCGGCACTACTTTTGCCGATGGTTCTGTTTCGGCTTATCCTGGTTCTGATAAAAACGGACCGTATGCGTTGTTTAATTCAGCCACATGCTACGACCATTCATTATCACAAAATTCGCAGTTGAACATGAAAATCCATCCCTCGGTTGTCAGCGGCCGCGAAGGCTCAAGAAAATTCCTCGAAATGATAAAAGCATATTTGCGCAAAGGCGCTTTTCATGCACAATTCAATGTTGTAGATTCGAGAATGCTTAAAGATGCCCAAAAAAATCCTGAGAATTACAGAGGATTGATGGTTAGAGTAGCAGGGTTTACCCAATATTGGGTAGAACTTGGGAAACAAATTCAGGATGAAGTTATTGCCAGAACAGAGTACGAACAATTAGGATAAAAAACAGATATGAATCACTTCGATTGTAAATATTATTTGAATACCGATGTTTTTAAAGGTATTTGTAAAAGAGATAAAATTGTTATCAATGCTGACGATGCGGCTTGTAGCAACTTCGAAAATGCACAAAAATGCAAACATTGTTCGAATTATTCATCTGTGCAAACCGATTTGGGTACATGCATGAATAAATACGATGCTTATCCCGAGATGTTAGCAATTACATGCAATGACTATAAGCAAAGATAAAATAGAAATTATAGGTACTATTTTTGATATTCAGGGGCTATCGGTTCACGATGGCCCCGGCTGTCGGACACTGATATTTTTAAACGGTTGTACTTTAAACTGTTTTTGGTGCTCAAATCCCGAAGGCATAAGCAGAAAACCTATGCCCATGCACTTTAGCTCGAAATGTATTGCGTGCGATAAATGCATAAACCAATGCCCCACCCGCACTATAAAAAGGACAGGCAACGAATTGTTTATTTCACGAGAATTATGCTCTGCATGCAAGGATAAAAGTTGTGTAACCGTATGCTTAACCGATGCGTTAAAATTGAGCGGTTACGAAATTACCTCCACAAAACTATTGAGTTTAATCAGGCGCGATAGGCAATTTTGGGGAAGCGATGGCGGAATAACTTTAACAGGTGGAGAACCTTTGCTTCAAATTGATTTTGCTGAGGAAATTCTTGGAAAAAGCCACGGATCTTACATTCATACAGCCATAGAAACTTGCGGAAATATACCCTATACTAATTTTGAAAGGGTAATTCCGTATTTAGATTGGATTTTTTTCGATTTGAAACATTTTAATCCTGATAAACATAAGGATGGAACCGATGCAGATAATCTCTTAATTATCGAAAACGCTAAACGTCTTGCAAAAGAATTTGTAGGAAGGCTCATATTCAGATTGCCATTGATCCCTCAATTTAATGATTCAGTTGAGAATATTGAACTAGTTATTTCTTTTCTTAAAAAAGTGGGTCGGACCGAAATAAATATCTTGCCACTTCATCATCTTGGGCGAGAAAAGTACAAAATTTTAAATCGCGAATATGAAGGTTCGAAATACCCCATCCCCAATGCTGAAAATCTGCAAAAGGTCAAGCAAATATTCACAGAAAAGGGCATTATTTGTTACATAGGAGGAGAAACTCCTTTTTAACTTCTAAAAGTGTTGGAATAGTATATTTTGCGGAATTGTCAGGTTGCTTTTGTGTGTAAGCTTTCAACTATTCAAAACAAAAAAAAATAGAAGTGACAGTTTTTAAAATTTCGCAAAGCAGGATAAAATGACTTATCGCAAATATTACTCAAGAAAATTATTGCTCAAATGTCCAAATCCAGTTAATCCGTGAACGAATTGCTTTTTGATTAGAGCAGTCTAAAAAGGTTTCAAAATAAATAAATCTCATGTATTTTAGTGCGTAAAATAAAAAACCGCTTGTAAACATTTGTTTAACAAGCGGTTATTGTTTTGAAAAGTGACCTCGATAGGATTCGAACCTATGACCCGCAGCTTAGAAGGCTGCTGCTCTATCCACTGAGCTACGAGGCCGAAATTAGTGCAAAGATATAAAAACATCTTTCACTTAGCCTTAAATTAATGTTCATTTGTCCAATGTTCAAAAGTTCAATGTTCGAACGCTGTCATTTTCAAATCCCATAATCAGAACTCAGCATATTCCGAAAATTGATATTTTCAATCGCAAAATAGAATAATAACTTTGTCGCAAAAAAGTGATGGAATTACAAATGGTCATTGGGATAGACAAAAGCAACCCTCTTTTCACGATATACTGTGATGCCAAGCAAGCAAAAGTCTATATTTATTATGGTGCTATACTTCACGAAGTAATAGATGACAAAAAAGACAACCTGGAACTTAAATTGGTGCTGGCGCGGTTATACAACACCAATGTGTGTGCAAAAAGCCTGATAGCGAACTTTGGGTATTCCTATCCGCCCCTGCGCAGCTGGGGCGAGGCATTGAAGAGCGGTGACCCCGAAAGGCTGCTACAGGCTTTGTCGGGCCAGGGCGCACAAAAGAAACTGACCCCCGAAATCGCCTTATTTGTGATACATGATTTTGGGCACATATACCCCCGCAACAAATATTAATATAGCAGTGCCATCCTAACAGACATCAAAAAAGTGTACAAGGTCAGCCTAAGCGCAGAAACGATCCGGCCTTTGTTAGGGGATTTGAAAAGCGCGCACAACAAAGATAAAATGCTTGCCGAGGAAACAAAAAAAAGATTTTCAAGGCTTACCTCTAACCCCAACCCCACTTCCAAGCGATCAAACCATGGCCTGGGCACAGGCAACCAACTGGGATCTGGAAACGATACCGAACGGGACCATATCGCACCGATGACAAAGAACGGGAAGCCACGCAAGTGGTGGAACTCATGCTGCGCAGGTGGGTACAG
>CAIRHD010000217.1 GCA_903878265.1 uncultured Bacteroidales bacterium
AGCGGGTTATTTTGAGCGGATATTTACCCTTAGGCTTTTAAAAATAAACCTTGAAGGGAAAAAGGGACAGGCTGAATTTGTTCAAAAACTCAGCTCCACATTTTTGCACAACATCCCCAAAATGCTGTTCCTGTTGTTGCCTGTTTTTGCTTTGTTGCTGAAATTGCTTTATGTGCGCCGCAAACAATTTTATTTCGTCGATCATGCCATACTCAGCTTGCATTATTTCAGTTTCATATTTCTGCTACTGATTTTAAGTGTATTTATCCTGGATAAAATTTTTAACACGGCCTTTTTTGTGCAAGTGTCGGTACCGTGGATATTCCTGTATTTGCTGCTCGCGATGAAAAAACTGTATGGGCAAACCTGGGGAAAAACCTTGCTGAAATTCTTTGCCCTTGTCTTCCTGTTTACGTTTGCGGTTATTGTTACCATGTTCATCAACTTTGCCTGGAGCGCATTTATGATGTGATATCCAGTACGCGAAGTGCATGGGTAAAAAAGGAAAACCCTAACACCTAACCCCTCAATAGGTGCCAATTATCTGAAAACAAACAAACCTCCCCATTTATTTCACATTGGGAAGGTTTGAATCGAAGATTTAAAATGGCCAGGCGTAAACCTGCTATTTGTTATTTGTAGGTATAGGCCGTGCTTGTGGTGTACGCACCGGTAGTGCTGATAGTGTTGCTCGCCACCCTGTTTTGAGAGTCGTACTGATAGGTGTAGGAGTGCGAAACAGCACTGCCGCTATAGGTGTCGGTAACCGATTGTATCAAATTTTTGTCCTGTTTGCCAAAGAAAGTAATTCCCATGTTTTCAAACCCAATAGTATTGGTTTTATCCAAATAGAACTGAGAAGTACTGGTATATGTCTGTCCTCCCGCCGCATTGGAATATCCAACATTGTTGCCATTTGAAATGGTATAGGTTATAATTTCCTGGTTACCGGCATCGCCATAGATCGCTTTGGTCATATAGCCATCGGAATTATATTCATACGCTATAGTTGGCGATGCAATTGCAAACTGTGCGATTGGAATTGGCAAAAGGCTTTTAGATGAAAGGCTTTTTTTCTTTCCTGGGGTTGTAACAGCTGATACGGCATATCCTTTTGAATTTAAGGTAAACACTTCACTATTGCCCAGAACATTATCAATTGAATATTCCTTCACGGTAACGGTTGTTGCGGAATAATCTATAGTAGTATATCTCCCATCACTTGAAGTGATTTTTGTCAGACGGGTTCCATCGTACTGATAAAGAAAATAGGATTGATCCTCTAAGGTTGTTTTTTGGATAAGTGGTTTTGCAGCTTCTGCAGGATCGCTGTCCTTTTTGCATGAAAAAAGTGTAATTGAAATGGCTAACACAGCCAGAAGAAAAATTTTTGTGTTCATTTTTAAAGATTTGATGAAATAAGTAATTGTGCTTGCTAAAAATTGATTGAGTTAAAAATCACATTCAATTATACTAAGGCGGATGGCTTTGGATTGGTTTCAAAGTGTAAATTTTATTTTCGGGGTTTTTACAAATATTGTGCCAAAAATATAAGTAAACATAATCCATCGGCAATACTATCAAAAAACCACTATCAACCCAATTCGATATTTAAAAAACAACGGTAAACTTGTCCAAAGTTCAAAACTTTGGACAAGTTCATCTAACAACTGGATGGGGGCGTTTTTTGTTGCTGAGTTGGTTGGTGGAATTGGAAATTCCAGTAAACTAAAGCTAAGGCTCTTCAAGAAAATGTCCTACTACTCACCTGTTGTAAAAACATCAATCCATTCCACTACAGCAAAACTTACAAAGTATGCTGCTTCTGAATTATAGAATTTATAATTACGGCTCATGCTGCAAATGTATAAAATATCACTCCACCACGTGAGAGGATTCACGCGGTAGCGAGGGTTTCTGACTTTAAAAAAAAGTAATTCCCATGCGGGAAAACCAATTTTTAAAATATATATCCAATCCAAATATTTTATAATTTTACGGTTTCCTAAACCAATCCCTTTTTCAACACATAAAGCAAAACCCCAATGAAAAACCTTCTCCTTTTCGCAATTGTTCTGCTGCCATTTTTTGCTAATGCACAGTTCGACGAATGGCTCCCCAACCGCGCCATGACCGATTCGAGCCATCAAAACCGCAATGCGTTCCTGATAGGCCAATATTACGAAAACATCTTATTGTGGGATCAGGAGTTGGATGCAAACACCACACAGATTTGCTACAAAGGCGTGAATCCACATTATGTTGGAGACCAACAAGTCCCACTTTATAAGCCTAATGTTAAACTCACTAATCCAGTTGCCTTATTGTTTGGTTCCGGAGATATTTCAAGCGAATTTCTCTTGATGTATCAAACCAACGAAGGCAATGACATCAACCTAAAGGCATCTATCCGTCAATCGAGCGGTATATTTACAACGCCTATCAGCCTGTCGGCGATGCCAGGAGACGATGTTAGCCTGGTAACCGATGGATATAATTTGGCAGCCTGGGAGAACACCGGAAAAATTTATATTTCGCAGTATAATTATCTAACTAATTCCTTCACAGTTCCGCATGTAGTTGATTCGGCAGGAGTGCATTCGCCGATATTGACAACTAGCGGGCTTAGTTATCTAAAACCCAATGGCGACAGTACGTATGTGGTTACTGTGAGTGTTTGGTACAACCAAAATGCCTGGACAATCAGCCCTGCAAATTCTCAATCTGTGGTAGGCGAGTGTTCGGCCCTTGCTTCTTCGGGGATGTTTTCGTTTGGCAATTTCGGGTTGCAAAGCAAAGTCGGGAAAAACCCTACAGGATTGGTATTTACTGCTGGTTGGGAAAACGAGCTTGCCTATATGAATTCGCCAAACTACAACTATACGCAACCTGCCGTTGACCAAATGGTTTTGAT
>CAIRHD010000218.1 GCA_903878265.1 uncultured Bacteroidales bacterium
CACCAATTCCGGTGTCCTTTACATAAAATTCAATCTCGGGAGCATGCTCCTGAGATTGGATTTTAACAACATAGCCAAATTCTATTGAACCCTGATCGCTGTATTTTATTGCATTTTTAATCAGGTTAGTAAGTACGGCATCGAGTTTTTCGCGATCGGTTATAACATTGGCATCCTTGGCATCTAACCCATTATTAAATGAGAGTTTCATCCCTTTGCCTTCCACTTCTGGTTTAAAGAAAGCAAAAAGATTGTCGAGTTGCTCATTTATATTGATTTCCGAAAGGGAAAGTTCCATCTGTCCAGCTTCAATTTTCGAAATATCAACAATATCGTTGATGATATTCAACATGCGGTCGCCACTTTTCTTGATAATCTGAATATACTCATCCTGCTGTTCGCCGGTGAGGCCAGGTATTTTAAGCAGTTCGGTAAACCCAAGTATTCCGTTCATGGGAGTGCGTATTTCGTGGCTCATATTGGTCAGGAATGCAGACTTTAGACGGTCGCTTTCTTCGGCTTTTTCTTTGGCGGCGAGCAGTTCTTTCTCATCGCGTTTGCGGTTAGTGATGTCGTGTACAAATGCAACGAACCTGCCACCTTCTGCTTTTTGGAATTGTATGCTTACTTCTACGAAAAAAAAGCTGCCATCTTTGCGGCGGTGGCGGGTTTCGAACCTGTCTTCGCCAATTTTCATTACTTTTTGCAAGCGCTTGTTTACATTTTGGGCTAATTCGTCGGCCACCAATTCGAAAACCGCCATGTTCAAAATTTCCTTTTCCGAAAATCCGCTCATAAGGCAATAGGTTTGGTTTACTTCGAGCATTTTCCCGTTCAGGTCGAAAAGCCAAAAACCGTCCATGGCCGTTTGTAGTATGGTGCGATGGCGTTCCTCGTTTTCTTTCAGGTCTTCTTCTGCTAATTTACGGTCGGTAATATCGCGGCCAATGCCAACCAAACCAATAACATGGTTATCCTTGTCGCGCAGCGGCAGTTTCGACGACAGTAACCAGCGTTTCTTTCCATTTTCGTCGAGTATATATTCTTCGCGGTTGAGAACGGGTTTGCCACTTTGAATCACCGATTGGTCGTCAGCATAAAATTTTTCGGCAAGTTCCGCTGGATAAAAATCAAAATCGTTTTTGCCCAACACTTCCGCTTCCGTTTTTGCGCCCATAAAACCCAATTCGGCTTTATTGACCAATGTTTTGCGGCAATCCAAATCTTTGGAATAAATAGAATCGGGGATATTGTCGATAAGCGTTCGGAGCAGCAAACGCTCGTTGCGAAGGTTTTCAATGGCTTCGCGGCCTTTCTGTTCAACCGACTTTTGCCCTGTAATATCGTGTACTATCACGTGCCTTGCCTTGCGGCCATTATAGTTTACTGAGTAGGCAATATTCTCCACATGAATAATTTCTCCGTTTTTCTTTCTGTGCTTCCAGGGGCTTGTGGTTGTGAACCCACTGTTCAAATTCTTAATATTTTCCAGTAATTCGGGAATATCCTCGGCAGGACGGATATCTTTTATTGTCATTTCCATAAATTCCTCTGCTGTAAACCCATAATTGTCCACCATGGCTTGGTTAACTTCTAGGAAAGCAAGCGTTTCGATGTCGTAAATGAGCATGGGCTGGGGGTTGTTGGCAAACAGGAAGCGGTATTTTTCCTCGCTTTCATACAAGTTCCTTTCAACTTCCGGCATTTGCCCAACATCCTTTTTATACCAAGAATCCAGAAACTGAAACGCTTTCTGCAATTCCTCTATTTCGGCAATGAGTTCTTCTTTGGTTTTATCGTGGTAGTCCATTGGTTATTTATAAGGAAGTGAGCTTGCTTTTTCTTTTGGTTTTTTCTTTTGTGAACAAATCAGCTGTATATTTTTCGTAAAGCTCAAACAAGAATGAAATGCGCATGGCTTCGCTGGTAAAAACTTGGGAACGGTATGCGGAATCAACGGCTTTGTCGAGTTCGGTGTGAGCTTTAACCAATGATGTTGGCATCGATAAAGGGTTGTACAAATCAGATAATGAACTGTTTGGAAAACCTGACCTAGCATCTAAAACTTTCGTGGCAGCAGCTTCGATTGATTCAACTTGCTTTTGATCAATATTTACCGGCCATGGAAAGTTGTTATATACGGTATCTTTAGAGTACCGGAAATCGCTTTTTAACCTGCCGCAAACATATTTTACCCATGATATATGCATTTCCGACATAAGTACGCCGAAATGAAACAAGTTCCCATCGGGGATAGCCATACACGTATCGCTAACAATTGAATTTTTATCGAAAAAACCCATTGGGATATATTTCCTATTTTCGGAGGAAACCCGAGGAATTACGATGAAAGAACCTCCAAACTCGCGGATTTCACCAAATAAGTAAGGTGTTGCAGCACTTTTTAATGTAGATGGCCTAACGCTGTTTTGCCTGAATTTCCTTACTAAACTTACGCGTTTCATCACTTCCGGCATCGAAACCAATTCGTTTGGCTCGATATGCTGTAACCATAAGCACCAGCGTTTTTCACCGTTAAGGAACTCATAAGCTGAAAGGAGAGGCTTAATATAGTTTATGGCTCTTGGTTCTTTTTTGATAAAATCTTCCTTTTCGTCATTAGAGAACAATAAATTACCACCATCTAACGGCATATTGCCAAAACTCATTTTAGGCACGTTGCAAATTGGGTTTGAACGTTTTTCGATTAAAATATCCTTTGCATCAACCAAATATGGGTTTATATTTTTTACTTTTATTTCGTGTGCCACACCTTTTATGTCCTCGTAATCAAATATACTTTTGTTTTCGGTATCGAAATTGGCAAAGCCGATAATTACGCAATACACTGCGGCATTGCCTTTTGCCTCGTTGCTCCACTTAAAGGTGCGGTGCGCAAAATGGATTTTAATGTTGTATTTGTTCAACATTTGCCCCCAAAGTATGCTGGTCTGCTCTCCTTGAACAATGGAATTTGTTGAAACAAAAGCTACCTTGGTTGTTTGCAGAGTATCATTCTCCGAAAAGGAGATATATTTTGCGGCTTTTATATACCAACCTGTAACATAATCCATTACGCCACTTCCCTGTATATTGCCAAATTCCTTTACAATGGCATCGCGCTGGCTTGGGTTCATCATTTTGGAACCAACAAATGGCGGGTTGCCAAAAATATAATCGTAATGTATGCGAGCATTGTGTTTAGGTAATGGAAATTCTTCGCTTGGTTTTATCTTATTTGCATTTTGGGCAATTACGTTTAGTGTGCTGTATTTAACAATTGGGTCGTTGATTTCTTTGTAATTTAATTGGTTTGTATAAATAGTTACCACATCGCCGGTGGTTAGCGTTTCCCAATTAATCCTCAAAGCATCGCCAATCACAATATTCGCTGCCTTTTTCAAGGGAATACGGATAAAATATTCGCCAAATTCCTGTCCCACAAGCATATTCATTTGGTGATCCATTAGCCATAAAGCCACTTCGGCAATGCGCGCAGGGAATTCCTCGTATTCGATGCCGTAAAACTGGTCCACATCAAGGCGGATAACATCCTGTATGTTCAAAAACCCTTGTCCGTTTTTAAACATGTTCCTAAGAATCGCTATTTCCAGCAGGCGCAGCTCACGATAAGTAATTATCAGGAAGTTGCCACAGCCACATGCAGGGTCGAGGAATTTGAGAGCGGCTATTTTTTTATGAAACTCGATCAACTTGTTCTTGTTGCCTTTAATGGATTCAAATTCCTGCCAAAGTTTGTCGAGAAACAAAGGTTTTATTACCTTTAAAATATTGGTTTCGCTGGTGTAATGTGCGCCGAAGTTGCGGCGTTCCACAGGGTTCATCACGCTTTGGAACATGGATCCGAAAATGGCCGGTGATATTTTGCTCCAATCCATAAAGCAGCAGTTTAATAGTGCTTGCCTCATTTTGGTGTCGAAACTGGGCATTGTCAGCGGCTCGTCGAACAACTTACCATTAATATATGGAAAATCAGCAAGTTGATCATCTAGGTTTTTGAAACGCTTTTCCTTCGGTGTATTCAGCACCTGGAACAATTCCTGGATTTTCGCCGCCATGTCGCTGCCATCTTCGCTGGTTCGGTTTGCAATATAATTTTCAAATTGGTGCTTGTCGAAAATGGTGGTATCCTCGGCAAACAAACAAAAGAGCACCCGCACCAAATAAACTTCCAATGGATGGCCTTCGTAACCAATTTCCTTTAGCCGGTCGTGGAGCTTGCCCATCAATTCGGCTGCCTTTATATTGGCTGGGTCTTGCTCTTTATATGTAACTTTTTGATAACCTAACAGATAAGCGAAATGCTCTACATTATTGACCAAGTCATGCAGCTTGAATTTTACGGTTGCCCCCTCTTCCATATCGTAAAGGCGGAAATCTTCAAAGTCGCAGATCAGTATGTATTTTGGCAGTTCGTATTGCTTTAGCCCATGCGTGTATTCAATTGCTTGTTCGTAAGCGTGGTCGAGGTTTTTGCCCCGGCTTTTCATCTCGATTAAAATTGTGCCTTTCCACAAAAGGTCGATATACCCGTCAGCTTCGCTAAGTTTTTTTACTTTATGTTCAAAAGTGGCAACACGTTTGCGGCTGATACCGAATACGTTGAAAAAATCGACCAGGAAGGGTTTTGCGTCGGCTTCCTCGTTGCGCGTGCCGGCCCACTCTTTCGCGAAGAGTGTTACGCGGCCTTTTATTTCGTTCCAACTTAACACCATGGTTTGGTTTTGAGAATGGTCATTCTAACAATGGATCAGGGCCGGATTCCATGTTGCTGCCCCAACAAAGTAAATGCTTATTCGGAAAAATATTTTTGCACCAGAGCCTTCAACAAATCCACGCTTAAAGGTTTGGAAATGTAATCGTTGCAGCCGGCTTCCATCGCTTTTTCCCTTTCGTGGATGAGAGCATAAGCCGTTTGGGCAATAATGATTACATTTTTGTTGAACAGCCTTATTTCGCGAGTGGCTTGGTAACCGTCCATTTTAGGCATTTTAACATCCATCATTATCAGGTCGATATCGGGATTTTGCCGGATGGTTTCAACAGCAGCAAGCCCTGTGGTAACTTGAAGGATTTGTTTTCCAAAACCTTTTAAGGCCAGGTTTATAAAAACCCCAGAAGTAAAATCGTCTTCGGCAATCAATATTTTGAGATTCCGTTTGTAGTTTTCAGGTTCTTCAATTGGTAAAACCTCCACAATTTCAGTATTTTCGGAATTTACAGGTTTGTAAGGAATGGTAAAATAAAATGTTGAACCTTTGCCTTCTTCGCTTTCCACCCAAATTTTTCCATCCAGCATTTCGACATACGCCTTTGAAATAGACAATCCCAAACCAGCACCCTGAAAAGCCCTAACATCGGCAATATCGGCCTGCACAAAGCGGTCGAAAATGGCTTGCTGCCTGTCGGCTGGAATTCCAATACCGGTATCTTTTACATAAAAGTGCAGCAGAGCCAAGGCATGGCTTGCCTCTGTTCCTGTTTGAGACAATGAGTGCCGCCTTGCCTCTGTTCCTGTTTGAGACAAGGCATGCTTTGTCTGTACTAAATTATAGCCAAATTCGATTGAACCGCTGTCGCTGAATTTTATGGCATTTTTAACCAAGTTAGTGAGTATTGCGTAAAGCTTTTCGTTGTCGGTACTGATAACGGCCTCATTTGAAGGAAGCCCGTTTTTGCATGAAAATGCCAAGCCTTTGATTTGAGCTTGTGGCTTGAAAAACGAATAAATAAAATCCGTTTGCTCGTTGATGTCCGATTCGGTAATATTTATGTCATTAATCCCCGCCTCAATTTTCGAAATATCAACAATATCGTTGATGATGTTGAGCATACGGTCGCTGCTAACCTTAATTATTTCAATGTATTCCTGTTGCTTTTCGCCAGCAAGGCCAGGTTTTTTCAGCAGTTGGGCAAAGCCTAAAATACCGTTCATGGGAGTACGGATTTCGTGGCTCATATTTGTAAGGAAAGCTGTTTTTAGTTTGTCCGATTGTTCGGCATGTTCCTTGGCTTGCACCAGTTCGATGGTACGTTCAACAACTTTGGTCTCAAGGTTTATATTGGCTTCGGCAATTTCGTTGTTACGGCTGTCCAACTGCTGGTTTAGGAAAAAATCCTTCCGCGTATAAAATTCGATATTGTAGGCGGCAAACATCCCTATAAAATTGGCTGCGACAAAAAAGAAATTGTTGCTGATTATCATATTCGCATCAATGCTCGAAAGAGTGAAAGCCCCAATGTTGAAAATCAGCAGCGTGAGCCACCCGGCAAGCGTGGCCAAGAAAAACCGCAATTTTATAAAAAAGTACCCTGCGGAAAATATCAGCATCAGCCCTGCATAATAGGCGTAATTATCGGGTGCTTTAAGCGTCATAACGGTTATGCCTGCACCTGCCACAATAAAGCAGACAAACAAAAGCTCTTGCCAAACCTTAACAAAATATTTGCTGAACGAGAGCAGCAACACTATCGACAATAATGGGATCACTATTCCGAAACGTATAAAATTAAATAAATGAGCATGTTGCGCAATGATTTTCCAATCGAGATAGCCAAAAACGCCATACAGGAATATTACCAACAGGAAGGATACCCTGAACTGTATCAGGCTATTGTGGAAATACTTGATTTTAAAATTTTCTTCGATTTCGGCCGGAAAAGCCAATGTGAACCTGTCGAATTCCATCCTACGTGTTGGATCCTGCTCGTTACCGCTTAAGTATAAATGCTTTTTCATATAAAATATTTATTGGTTTAACTTTTTTATTTATCGAAATACTTTTTTATTAGCCCCATCATTAAATCCACGCTTAAAGGTTTGGAAATATAATCGTTGCAGCCCGCTTCTGTTGCTTTCTCCCTTTCGTGAACCAGTGCATACGCGGTTTGGGCAATAATAACCACATTTTTATTGAACTGCCTTATTTCTTTTGTGGCCAGATAACCATCCAATCCAGGCATTTTCACATCCATCATTATCAGGTCGATATCGGGGTTTTGCCGGCAGGCTTCAACGGCAGCAGTCCCATTTGTTACTTCAATTATTTGTTCCGCAAAGTCTTTTAATATCAGGCTTATCAGGAATCCAGATGTAAAATCGTCCTCGGCAACCAGTATTTTCAAACGCTTGGGTAGATTTTCCATTCCAGCGACAGGAACAATTTTAACCTCGACTGGTTTTTCTTCAACAGGTATTTCTGCTTTAGGAATCTGACAAGGAATCGTAAAATAGAAAGTGGTGCCTTTGCCTTCTTCGCTTTCCACCCAAATGTTACCGCCCAACATTTCGATATATGCTTCCGAAATCGACAACCCCAAACCTGCACCTTGAAACGCCCTTGTATCGCCAATATCAGCTTGCACAAAACGCTGGAAAATGGCTTTCTGCCTGTCGGCCGGTATGCCGATGCCTGTATCTCTTACATAAAATTGCAGTACAGACAAGGCACGCCTTGTCTCTGATTGAGACAAGGCACGCCTTGTTTCTGTTTGAGACAAGGCATGCCTTGTCTGTACCAATTCATATCCAAATTCGATTGATCCGCTTTCGCTGAATTTTATGGCATTTTTTACCAGGTTGGTAAGTATGGCATAGATTTTTTCGTGGTCGGTGTTGATAAAGGCACGGTTTGCAGAAAGTCCGTTTTTATAGGTAAATGCCAAGCCTTTATCCTGTGCTTGTGGTTTGAAAAAAGAATAAATAAATGCAGTTTGGTCGTTTATATCCGATACTGTGTTGTTAATGCCGATTAGTCCAGCCTCAATTTTAGAAATATCCATAATATCGTTGATAATGTTTAGCATGCGATCGCCACTAATTTTTATTATATCAATGTACTTCTGCTGCTCGGAACCTGTTAGGCCAGGGGATTTAAGTAACTCGGTAAAGCCTAAAATTCCGTTCATGGGGGTACGGATTTCATGGCTGATGTTGGAAAGGAACGCCGTTTTCAATTTATCGCTTTCTTCGGCTTTTTCTTTTGCTAGTATTAGTTCGTCCCTTTGCCGGAAAAAATTGCCAAAAAGCTTGCCAATATCCCTAAATTCGCCTGACGAATGCTGGAGTTTGGCTATTTGACCGGGATCTTCTGTTTTCAAAATATCAGTTACCAAGAGCAGAGGTTTTACTATCCATTTACGGATCGCAGTACGAAAAATAAATCCTGAAGCTAAAAACAATACCAATAAAATCAGTGCCATTTTAACCGACATATCATGGTAAAGCCTTAATGAATTGGCCGAACGGACAAAAATAAACCGGGCTACATTTTTCCCATCCCAAGCTTTTAATTCGTGAAGTATAGAAATTGTATATGGGGCCTGATTGACAACTGTATCCGAAGGGCGTAAGGGAATAATTTTTGCCCCACAAATCACCGATAACTCATCAAGAAGTGTCTTATCCCATTTTTTTGCCAAAAACAAGTAACCACTTGGTTTTGAAAGGGTATGTGAAGGATCGTTGCTCGGATGCACGGTAGCGCAACTTATTGCTACTGCCCCTTCGGGAGTGGCCTGGAAATAATCCAAAAAACGGGCAACTTTTACTTTCGCCAATATATCGCTTGAAACTAACCCTATCCCTACAAACCCATCTAAGCCTGCTTCGTGTACAAGTTTGAAGTTGGTATCGTAAACACAAACATAATCGAACCGATAGGATTTTAAAATTGAAGAAATATTCTCGATATACCAATCTTTGTTCCCTATTGAGATGTTTTTCACGAAATCATCCCAATAGGAATAGTCATAAACCAATTGCTTGAGGTTGGCACTTTTCAAACTGACCAACGATTTGACTTCATTGTTGAATTGGACCTTTGATGAATCGACCATTAGCTTTTCCTGCTTGTTGGCAATAAAATAGATGGTTGCCATGATAAGCAGGAAAATGACTCCTATCAGTGCAAGTGTTAATAGTAGCCTTGCATAAATGCCAGTGTTTTTCATGGTTTGATTTTTTGATTCTTTATCATTTAAGCAATCGCGGTGCAAATTAAGGTTTCACTCCAAGTATTTGCACCCTCCGCACAAGTATTTGCACCCTCCACACAAGTATTCCGACCCTCCGCACAATTGTTTGCACCCTCCGCACAATTGTTTGCACCCTCCGCACAATTGTTTTCCCCCTCCGCACAACTATTTGCACCCTCCGCACAAGTATTTTCCCCCTCCGCACAAGTATTCCTCCCCTCCGCACAATTGTTTTCCCCCTCCGCACAATTGTTTTCCCCCTCCGCACAATTGTTTTCCCCCTCCGCACA
>CAIRHD010000219.1 GCA_903878265.1 uncultured Bacteroidales bacterium
TAAAAACAACCGATAACAGCATGCTAGCGATAGCCGCTGGTTCAGTGCTAATTTGGAAGTTCGTATTTCTTTTATAAATTTGTAATAGATTTGCAGTTCAGTGCTTCGGTATCGCGGCCATCGCTAGCATGCAAATCGTTATGGGCAAGTTTAAAGCTAGAATGTTAATACTCAGAATTTAAGACACAACACACACTTAGAATTTTTAACTAATATTTATAAATATGAAACAAATTAATTTTTTACTAATCCTCACATTGTTATTTTTCTTGTGCACTACGCAAGCTCAGCAACCCTGGCGTTTCCATATAGCATTTGAAGACGGTACAGGCCAACGCGATACACTTTGGATGATCTTTGATAACACTGCAACTGTTGAGGGTATTGATTATCAGTTAGGTGAAGGAACACCTGAATATGACCCAAATGCGTTTAATGTTTTTATGTATAATATGGATGTAGATTCCACTAAAGTTAAAGCCTACCCTTATTGGATCTACCCAACTATGTCAACAGATGAGGTTTTTGCTATAAATTATACATATCCGGTCATTATCCGCTGGGATACAGCCTTATTCCATGCACCGTATTTGCCAAACAATCCACCTGCGAATCCTCCTATGAATGTTGCGATAATAGAAGGCGGTTACCAATTCAAAATGTGGTTCGATCCTACTGCGCCCTATTTCCATACTACCAATATGTTCACAAAAGATAGCGTTTTCTGCCCTGAAGATACTAATGGTCAAACTCATGTTCCACTATTTGGTGATTTGACCTTTATATTTGGGTATGATCCTTATCTATCAATTGAAACATTAATTGCTAAAAATATCTCAATTTTTCCAAATCCATCACCAGGGCAAATCATAATTAATAGCAATGAAATAATTACCTCATATTCAATAAGTGATATAAGCGGAAAAATAATGTTTTGTGAATCCTTCGATTCTCCACGCTTTCTGGAAAATTACGAAATACCCTATAAGAACCTTACTTCTGGTATTTATATATTAAAAATCAATATTGTTGACAAACAATTCCATCATGCGAAATTTATTATTGCAAATACTTCAAAATAAACCCTTGAATAAAATAAAAACCTGCCCATAACAAACGCTATAGCAAATGCGGGGTTGCGTGTTCGTTGAAACATTTGAATACTTTACATACATTTGTGCTGGCTGACAGTTGAGCAACATTCTAATCCCGCACTTGCCATAGCGTCAGCCGTTACCCAACATAATAAAAGAGATCAACTGTCGAAATTCGGGCTGACAACCCAAAGTGACTAAACGAGATAAAAACAAAGGAGCAAGCCGAAAATCCTTTAAAGAGTAGGCAAGAATTATTAAGCTTAAGCAAAATGAAAAATGTTTTTAAAGCAGCAGGGATTTTTTCTCTGGTTTTAATGTTATTTGCTGTGTGCACAGCATTTACAGGTACTAATGCCGCTGGTGATGATGATTATTCCTGTACAGTTATAGTAAAATACAGCGATGGCTCATTGGCGACAAGCGTTAAAGTATCCACTGATGTTTCAGGTGGTATTAGCTGCGCAGGTGGCCGCGATTTTTACACCGATAAAAACGGGGAAGTGACGCTGAAATGGGTTAAAGGCTGTTACCTTAAAATGGTGTATGTAAAAGGTACCGGTTATAAGGTAGATTACCAAGATGGTAAAAGTTACACCTTAACAATGGATTAATTGATATTGGAAGGTTAGACATTGTTCTATCCTTCCAATGTTTTTAACTATTTATAAATTGAATAAGATGAAAATAGGAATACTAACACTAATTGTTACGTTTGCTACAATTGGATTGTGGGCACAAACCCAACCAACAAAAGTGCAAGACGTAAAACTTGATAACGGCAAAACCATTACCATTTACAGCAATGGTACTTGGAAAGAAAAAGTTTTCAAAAAACCCACTATTGCTTGGGTTTCTATTCCAGCAGGCACTTTTACCATGGGTAGCCCCTCAAGTGAAGTAGACAGAGGAAGCAATGAAACTCAACATCAAGTAACCCTGAGTGCTTTTAAAATGAGCAAGCATGAAATAACTTTTGAGCAGTACGACGTTTTTTGCGATGCCACCGGCAGAAGCAAACCGAGTGATGAAGGTTGGGGCCGTGGTAATCGCCCTGTAATAAATGTAAGTTGGGACGATGCCATAGCTTTTGCCGAATGGATGGGTTGCCGCTTGCCCACTGAAGCAGAATGGGAATACGCCTGCCGCGCCGGTACAACAACACCTTTTAGTACAGGCAACAATCTTACGACTTCACAAGCAAACTATGATGGCAATTTTCCATATAACAACAATGCAAAGGGCGAGTACAGGCAAAAAACTTTGCCCGTAGGAAGTTTTGCAGCCAATGCTTATGGTTTGTTTGACATGCACGGCAATGTTTGGGAATGGTGCAGCGATTGGTATGGCGATTATTCCACAACGGCACAGTCCAACCCTAAAGGAGCATCATCGGGGTCGCGCCGCGTGTATCGTGGCGGTAGCTGGAACATCAATGCGGACTCTTGCCGGACGGCGCGCCGCAGCGCCTGCACTCCAGACTACCGCAACGACGATATAGGCTTCCGCCTGGTTTCTCCCAAGTAAACAGTGGCTTATCCTATCCTTCCTTTTAAGCTAAAAGAGCTTTGCCAAAATGGAGTGAGGGACGAACGACCAAAAGGCAAAGCGATAAAAATAAATACCGCCTTTGGCGGTCGAAATTTTTTAAAAAATGCAAATACGTATTTTCAATATACCGATAACCGATAATGGTGAAATGCAGGCAGAAATGAACCGTTTTTTGTCTGCCAGCAGGGTGTTGGAAATTGAACAATGCTTTTATCAAAATGACAAAAGTGCTTTTTGGAGTTTTTGCGTTCGCTACTTAAACAACAATACAGGCAGTTTTCAGCAACAATCAACGAAACAAAAAGTTGATTACAAAGAATTGCTGAATGAAAATGAGTTTGCAATTTTCTCAAAACTACGGGAGTGCAGAAAAATTATTGCAGCAAACGATGCTGTGCCAGCTTATGCCGTATTTACCGATGAAGAATTGGCAGGCATCACTCGTTTGCCGGTTTTGGAAGCCAGCAAATTAATCTCAGTTAAGGGTATAGGTGATAAAAAAGTGGAGAAATACGGCAATCAACTGATTGAATTATTCAAATCAAAAATCGAAAAAGATGAAACGTGAGAATAATTTAATAGAGAAAATTGCCGACCCGGATAATTTGCGCCTTGCATTTTGGAAAGCCCGAAAAGCGAAAGACGGAAAAATGGAAGTTGCTGAATTCAGCAAGTCGTTAGATAAAAACTTGCTGACGTTGCGTAATGAACTGCTCTCAGGCAATGTTCAGGTTGGAAAATACCACTATTTTACCATTTACGACCCCAAAGAACGTAAAATTTGTGCAGCAACATTTCGAGAGCGGGTGCTGCATCATGCTTTAATGAATGTGTGTCATGTCAATTTTGAAAAGTATCAAATTTTCGACAGCTATGCAAGCCGTCTTGGAAAAGGTACTTATGCAGCATTAGAACGTGCTTCGGTCTTCCAGCATCAATACAAATGGTTTTTAAAATTGGATGTCCGCAAATATTTTGACAGCATTGACCATGCAATACTAAAATCAATGCTTACAAAAAGGTTTAAAGATAAAGTATTGCTTCAGGTATTTTTTCAAATAATTGATAGCTATCAAACATTGGAGGGCAAAGGATTGCCAATTGGTAATCTAACCAGTCAGTATTTTGCCAATCATTACCTTGCTGTTGCCGACCATCATATCAAAGAAAAATTGCAGGCACCTGCCTATGTCCGCTACATGGACGATATGGTAATTTGGGCTAATGATAAAAACACGCTTCTTAAAATTGGTAATGAATTTCAGTCTTTTATCCAATCCGAATTATCTTTGACTTTGAAACCATTTTGTTTAAATTCAACCGTCAAAGGATTGCCGTTTTTGGGTTATGTATTATTTCCAAAAACAGTTTTACTGAACAACAGTAGTTGTAAGCGTTTTAAAACAAAATTGAAACAATACACCTATAAACTGAACAATGCAGAATGGAATCAAGCGGAATATCAAGCTCACGTATTGCCGCTAATTGCTTTTGCAAAACATGCAAACACGTTTAATTTAAGAACAAAATATAATGAAATGACAAAAACAGGATAATAGCTAAAGGGGGTCGAACCGCGTGAATCGTGGCGGTAGCTGGAACAACAATGCGAACAATTGCCGGACGGCGAACCGCAACAACAACACTCCAGACAACCGCAACAACAATATAGGCTTCCGCCTGGTTTCTCCCAAGCTTAAAAGGAAGGATGGATTTCCACTGTTAAACCGGCTATTATCCCGCCCTTGAAAAAGGCAAACATAAAAAATGTAGGAAAGTTTTAGTAAGTTTGTAACTGAAAGACCTTGTCTACTCTTTAAAAGAATGAATATGAAAGAATTACGTTGGGTAACAACAAACAAGCACAATAGCCCTGCCGCAGGCGCAACACAGGGCTACTTGTGCCTGTTTGCCACCGTTATGGGCAAGTTTAAGAAACGACACAGCGTACAGACAAGAGAGCCACCGACAATTCAGTTTGACACTTCTTATCATTTACGCTTGACAAAAAATAAATGGAGACCAGAAACCATTTTAAAAACGGGGCGGTTCCGAAAAGCCTTATGAGTAGGAAAACTAATTCAATTTATTATGAAAAAGATTTTTACGAAATTCCATGAACTCTCATTGAAAAGAATGAAAGTTGTATTAGTCCTGCTGATAAGTATGGGCTTTATTATCAATGCTTCAGCTCAGGGGTTCGATGCATTGAGTAATCCAACAATATATGTTAAGCTTACTCATCCCCCAGGTTTAGGCTTGAAAATTAACAAAGTTGTTTTTAATCCTGCCACTGGAAATTGTTCTGACCAAATCATTGATGCAATGATAAGTGACTTTGTCTCCAATAATGTTGAAGTTATTGATAGGAACAACCTCCAAGCGATACTTGCTGAACACGATTTCACTTTTTCTGGATATGTTGACAAAAATAGTGCAGCTTCAATCGGTAAAATAATTGGACCCTCCGCTATGATTACTGTTAAAGTATTGAGATGTCAAACCGAAATAAAAGATAATTTGTATGTTGACGAAAAAAAATATAATTATGAAACGAAACAAAATTATATTGCGAGGGCTTATATCGCTAGGACAACTGTTTACTTAAAAGCATCAATTCAAACCACAGACTTAACAACTGGTAGAATTTTTACGGCACAGGTTCTTGAATATTCGCCTGTAAAAGAAAATAAAGCATATAATGGCAAACCAGAAGCACCTTCTGAATTTGATGTACAAGAAATGGCATTCAGATATTTAACTTCTGCTGTACATAGAATGTTTTTCTCTTGGTCTGAATCCACCGATTTATACTTTATGGATGATAAAGATGGCGGTTTAAAAGAAGCTTTTAAAGCTCTTAAAGCGGGTGATATCGCCCAAGCATTTGAACTTTCAAAAAAGAATCTCGAATTCTGCAAAACTTCTGCTGACATTAAAGAGAAGGTATTAGCTCATGCTTATTATAATGTGGGTATGATGTATTTCATTCAAAATGATTACAATAAAGCAATAGAATTTTTCCAAGAATCTCAGAAAATACGACCAGGAAATATTGTCACAGAGTCAATAAGTGAATGTAATAGAGCAAAAGCTCTTGCGGAAGAGATGCAAAAGATTGACGATAAAGCCTCAATTGAAATAGAAAAAAGCAATAATCAAACTCAACAAGCTGAACAATCTCAAATTGCAAATACGTTGACAAATGCTGATATTATTTCACTAACGGAAAAAAAGCTGCCGACAAACCTCATTATCCAAAAAATCAAAACATCAACTTGCAAATTTAATACATCAACTGACGAATTAGTTAAATTAACAAATGCTGGCGTTTCTGAGGATGTAATTCTTTTGATGATGGAAAAAAAGTAACTATTTATAAGGATGGTAAAGAAAACCATGCCCATAACAAAGTATAGCAGCAATAAGGGTTTCAGTGGTAAATCAAGCATCCAGCCCCGCTCAAACTTCGGTGGTGGCGGACAGTTTTGTAGCCCGCAATCCCTTACTGCTGCTATACTCAAACGTTATCGGTTATTTTCGTACGTGTTCAATTGTAAATACTTATCCCTAATAAAAAAAACATGAAAAGACATCTACTCATTATCCTTATGACAATAAATGCAATTTTTTGTTTTGGACAAAATTTGATTTCAAATTGGAAATTTCAAGGTATCACAATGAATATAAGGTGCGATGGCTGGTATAATAGTTGCGGAGAAGAATTGACCATAAATTGTGACACTTCTATACATTGCAATGTAGGATTTCATGATCAGTCTCCATCTGCAATACCGGAAGAAATTTGGAGTTTACAATTGGATGCAGGTTTTCCTCAAGAAGGTTTTGCTGAAACCTATGTGACAGGACAAAATGGTACAAATATTTATAAACTAAGATATTGGATGCAATCAACTCCGACACTTAGTGGTAACAATTCGATTGGAATTTGTTATCTGGGTTTAAAATCACAAAACCAGTTTATTACAATAAATAGTATAACAGATAGTGCTTCGAATTGGAATGAATTTATATTAATTGATACTATAACTACTGTAACTACGGACACAATTGCAGTAAGACTTTCTGCTGGTATTTGTGACTTTTGTTTTAACAGATTGTATTTTGACTACATTGATCTAAGAATTATTGGCACTTTAAATTCCATTGAAAATATAAATAATTCAATTAGTAACACTATCAAAGTATTTCCAAATCCAGCAAAGGAAAAAGTGACCATAGAAATTATTGGGAATAAAAAGGAGAACCTTACATTGAATATTTATAACACAATTGGACAACTAATTAGGTCATATCAAAACAACGATCAAATATTTATTCTTGACAATTATGATTTTTCAAAAGGACTTTATTTTTATGAGGTTCAAACAACGACCTCAATAAAAAATGTCGGAAAAGGTAAATTGTTTTTTGACTAAAATATGTGTGGACGGAGATGTGGGATAAAAACAACCGATAACAGCATGCTAGCGATAGCCGCTGGTTCAGTGCTAATTTGGAAGTTCGTATTTCTTTTATAAATTTGTAATAGATTTGCAGTTCAGTGCTTCGGTATCGCGGCCATCGCTAGCATGCAAATCGTTA
>CAIRHD010000220.1 GCA_903878265.1 uncultured Bacteroidales bacterium
AGTTTCTTCCTTTATTTCGTAACCTAATTCTTTGTCGTCAAGCCCTATTTACCCAAAGTAACGTGAAACTTTGCATCTGATTGTATGATTGTTTTATCTTTGATGTTCAAAATGTTTCCGTTATTTTATCCAATAAATTCAATTTCATGACAAATAAACACAGTGAATCAGGTGGGCAAGAAAAATTTGACCTGCTACGTGAAACCTATCCATTCCTGGAATATATTGGCTATGAGGCAATAGTCGACCAAAACGGTTTACAAGTCAGTTACGAATTCAACCTGGCGGGAAAATATACTTTTCGTCCAGGATTCAAAATTCCACGAAAGGCATTCTTTCACAATTTCCCAAAAGCCGAAACATTAAAAACCCCGCTTTTCGACAACCTCCTTTTTCACATCGGACTAATAGAATTGATCAGTTATTGGAAGGCTGCTTGCCCTCCACAAGTCTTTGTTAAAGGCCATACAATTACCGAAGAACAGGTTTTGTTTTGGAAAACAATTTATTATCAAGGGCTTGGCGAATTTTTCTACACCAATAAAATATCTACTTCTGTTGATGGTTTCATGGAAATCACGTCAGAAGGCAAGACTGTTTGTGTTCAATCCATAAAATTGGACGAAACCGTAATTGTGCCCATTGGAGGAGGGAAGGATTCAGTAGTAACCCTGGAACTGCTTGACGAAATTTCGAATATCCGTCCGTTTATCATGAACCCTCGTGGTGCTACTCTTGAATGCGCTCGGGTTGCTGGCTATGGAAATGATGAATTTATTGAAGTGAACCGACGAATCGACCCACTTTTGTTGGAGTTAAACGCAAATGGTTTCCTGAATGGCCACACCCCATTTTCGGCAATGCTAGCTTTTTACAGCCTGCTGGTTTCGGCCATTTCCGGGCACAGGCATATAGCATTATCCAACGAATCGAGTGCCAACGAACCAACAGTCGCCGGAACCGACATCAACCATCAATATTCAAAGTCTTTTGCTTTTGAATCTGATTTCAGGAGTTATGTGAAAGAATATATTTCGGGGGATTTCAATTATTTCAGTTTTCTCCGGCCCTTGAATGAATTGCAGATTGCCAGATTGTTTTCCCGACAGGAAAAATATTTCCCGGTTTTTAAAAGCTGTAATGCCGGAAGCAAAACTGATGTTTGGTGCTGCAATTGTCCAAAATGCCTGTTTGCATTTACCATTCTCAGCCCTTTTATCCCAATGAACGAATTAACCCGGATTTTTGGCAAAAACATCTTTGAACTACCGCAAATGCTGACTTTTCTCAAAGAGTTGACTGGAATTGCTGAAGTTAAACCATTTGAATGTGTTGGCACAATTGATGAAGTTAATGTGGCACTGCAACTTGTTATTGCTCAATCTAACGAAAAAAAACTTCCTTTGCTGTTAGAATATTATAGCAATTCGGGTGCATCCAATTCCAGCGATTTGGTTTTGCCCAACAAAGTATTGAATGAGTTTAACGACAGTCATTTTCTGGAAGACAATTTTCTGGAAATTCTTAAACAAAAATTAAAATGAAAGAATTTATAAAGGCATTTTTAAGTGACAAGAGCATTGCATTGTTGGGCTTTGGAAGGGAAGGCCGGTCAACCTACAAATTGATACGTGAAGTTTTCCCTCAAAAATCCATTACCATTATTGATGAGAATGAGAATGTTAGATTAGATGCTGATTTAATTTTGGATCAGAACCTGATTTTTAATACTGGTAAAGGTTGTATGGAATCGATCAATGATTTTGATATCGCATTCAAATCGCCGGGAATACCATCCAACAGTCTGCCTGAAAAATCTTCCCATGTACATCTCACTTCCCAAACTGATATATTTCTCGAATATTTTGGCCATCAGGCAATTGGCATAACAGGAACCAAAGGCAAAAGCACTACTTCGAGCCTGATTTACCATATTTTGAAATGTGCTGGAAAAAATGCCTTACTTGTTGGAAATATCGGAATCCCTCCATTTGATTGCATTGACGAAATTAAGCCCGACTCCACCATTGTAATGGAATTGTCGTCGCACCAACTTGAATTCGTTACTCATGCGCCACATATTGCTGTATTGCTCAATATTTTTCAGGAGCATCTGGATCATTACAACAGTTACAGGGATTACCAATTGGCAAAACTCAATATTGGGAAATGCCAGAACAGAGGCGATTGTTTTATTTATAACGAAGACAATGAAGCTCTTGCAAATTTGCTTAATGAATTTCAGCCATTTGAAACCCAAATGATACCGTTTTCGATCTCACCAAATCCATTCACGGCTGTGGGTTTAAATGACGAAATGATTTGGTTTAAGTCGGATAGCGAAACTTTAAAACTTTACGATACCTCGGCCGGACAACCACTTAAAGGCCAGCACAATTTATATAATATTATGGCTGCGGCAACTTCATGTTTTCTGAGAGGGGTAACTATTGACGAAATCGGCGCGGGAATCAGGTCATTCAACGGGCTTGAACATCGTATTGAGTTGGTTGGCGAATATTCTGGTATAATTTGGTATAACGATTCCATTGCCACAATTCCAGAAGCTACCATTGAAGCGGCAAAAACCCTTAAAGATGTTGATACCTTGATACTTGGCGGCTTCGACAGGGGGATTGATTATACTATCTTATATCCTTTTTTAAATGGCTCGGGCATACGGAATTTAATTTTTGTTGGGGAAGCAGGGAAGCGGATAAACAAAGAGTTTGCACTTTTTGGTCAAAAAGACCTCAATTTCTTTGAGGCTGCTGATTACAATCAGGTTGTTCAAATTGCGTCAGAAAAAACCCAAAAAGGAAAAATTTGCCTATTGTCGCCAGCAGCAGCCAGTTACGATATGTTCAAAAACTTTGAAGATAGAGGGAATTCCTTTAAAAATTTGATTTACAAGCATTGAGCCTTATGGCGGAATAAATGAGATTTAGATCGGCTTTTCCCAAAAAACAAAATATGTAGATATTAAGAAAGCTACTCCACAAAAAACTCTGAATTATACTTCCTTTCAATCATTTCGCTGTTGCTTACCGTGTTTCGGTACCATTGAAGGTAAATATCGATTTGCTCTTCTTCGGTCAGATGCCAATCTACTTTTTCGGTCCGGATCCGTTCAGTAAAATGAAACAGGCAAAGCGAAACGGAAACAGAAATATTAAAACTTTCGGTAAAACCATACATTGGGATGCGGATATATTCGTCGGCCATTGTGAAAGCTTCGGGTGTTAGGCCAAACTTTTCGGTGCCAAAAAGCAAGGCAAATTTTCCTTTTGCAACATCGAAATCGTGTATAGAAACGGCATTTGCTTCTGGAGTAGTAGCCACAATGCGGTAGCCATCTTTTTTCAAAGTATTGATGCAATCGGCTGTATTATTTTCCAAATCGCCATAACGGTGTAGATTGAGCCATTGCGCAGCACCCAACGAAACATGCGGATTGTGTTCGTATTGGTACGAATTTTCAATAATATGTACATCCTGAACGCCAAAACAATCGCACGAACGTAGCACCGCACTGGCATTATGGGGCTGATAAATGTTTTCGAGCACCACAGTTGCGTAACGGGTACGGTCGCTTAAAACCTTATCCATTAAATCGTTGCGTTTTTCAAGTTTCAATCCACGCAACAAATTGCAAAGACCCTTTTTATATTCCAAATCCATATTTTCGTTATTCAAAGTCATCATAATATTTTTCGTCGTCAGATTTTTGTCGGTTGAGGAATTTATCAAGTGTCAGTTCCTTGCACAAATCAGGCTCACCAAATTCGTAATCCGGAATATTTTCATGATCAATTTTATTTACCTGCCATTCATCGCGGAAACCATTAGAATAAATAAAGCGCCGAAGCACGAAACCGTTTTTCACGAAACCAATATTTTGGCTGGATGCTAAATAACCGATTGTTTTATCTTCAGGTTCAAGCAGATATACATATTGAAGGAAAGCGCTAAAATCGAGATCAGCAGAAATATCCACCTTGTCGGTAAAGAAAAACTCTTCTTTTTTAAAGCCATTTTCGGAAATAACATATTTGGTCGCACTGTAGCCAAGCAGTTTTGAACTGTCTTTTGATTGTGTTATCAAAACCGAATCAGCTTTGCATTTCGACAAATTAATTTCCTCTTCAATCTGTTGATTGTACTTCTTTTCGTATTCTTCCTTTTGATTATCGGGTATTAAGAGTAAAAGTTCGTTGAGCCTTTTAACTTTTATATCCCTCATTTTTTGGGTATAGGCAGTTAGATTAGTTTTTACAAACACCAGATTTACAGGGTCAACTATAATGATGCTTTGGGTTTTGATGTTACAGGTATAAATCAAATTGTATCTCTCAACTTTAATGACATTATGCTGAATAAAGTACCTTTTAAAAATGGTATTGCCCTCTTTGTCGATATATCTACCAGTAATTTTCCAACCTGCCCACGAGTGAAAAGGCAATAAAATGCAAAGAAGAAACGTGAACAAAACATGAGATTTCATCAGCAAGCAGATAAGAATTTCAGTAAAAATAAGCAAAGTAATGCCCTAATTTGGAATTCATAACGATATGTTAGTAAAAAAAGCTATCAATGCGTGGTAATTCCTAAAAAAAGGCTACTTTTGCGCCTCAAAAATAAGAATTATGGCCAAGAAAATTGACAATACTGAAGAGAAAATCCACGCAGTAGAAGAAGCACTTTCAAAATCAGAAAAATTTATTGAAAAAAATCAGAAGATCCTGACTATTGTAATCGGTTCCGCCATTGTTATCGTACTTGGGGTTTTCGCTTTCCAAAAGTTGTATATAGCTCCACGTGAGAAAGCAGCTCAGGGACAAATGTTTATGGCTCAGAAGTATTTCGAGGAGGATTCGTTGAACAAAGCTCTCAACGGCGATGCCAACTATCCTGGTTTTCTAACCATTATCGACGATTATGGAATGACAAAAGCCGCGAACCTATCAAAATATTATGCTGGCATCATCTACCTGAAGCAAGGAAAATATGAAGATGCAATTACCTATCTCAAAAAATTTGATAGCGACGATGAATTTGTAGGCCCAATGGCTACCGGTTCAATCGGCGATGCTAACCTGGAACTTGGTAAAAAGGAAGAGGCCGTCGATTATTATATGAAAGCATCAAGCATGCAAGAAAACGATCTGACAACACCTTTATATTTATTGAGGGCTGCATTCGTTTATGAAGATTTGGGCAAATTCGACAAGGCAATTGAACTTTATGAAAAAATCCAAAAAGAACATACCAAGAGCACCGAAGCAAGGGATATTGACAAATATATTGAACAAGCTAAGGCCAAAATCGCTAAATAATACATTTTCTTTTAAATAGAAAAATACCTGGACGAACTTCAGGTATTTTTTATTTAACCGCGTTGCATGGATAGGGAATTACGCATAATTTATATGGGCACACCGGAATTCGCGGTCGAACCCTTGCGTGCCATTATAGAAGCTGGCTATAAGGTGGTGGCGGTAATTACGGTTCCTGATAAACCTGCGGGGCGAGGGCAAAAGTTGCACGTTTCGGCAGTAAAGGAATTCGCAATAAGCAAAAACATACCGGTTTTACAGCCTGCAAATTTAAAAGACCCAGATTTTATTGCTGAATTAATAAGCTATAATGCTAACTTGCAAGTTGTTGTTGCTTTCAGGATGCTGCCGGAGGTAGTTTGGCAAATGCCAGAATATGGCACCTTAAACCTCCACGCTTCTTTATTGCCACAATATAGAGGTGCAGCACCTATAAACCATGCTATTATTAATGGCGAGGTTGAAACTGGCTTGACTACGTTTTTTATCGAAAAGGAAATTGATACGGGCAATATTATACTTTGCAAAAACATACCAATACAGCCTGATGATGATGCAGGAACCCTTCACGATCGTTTGATGTATGCAGGAGGGCGATTAATGGTTGAAACGCTTGAGTTGATTAGGGATGACAAGGTTCAGGAAAAAAGCCAGGCACATATTGTTTTAGATGGCATTAAACTAAAACCTGCGCCAAAAATATTTAAGAATGATTGCAAAATCAATTGGGATTCCACCTGCGAAAAAATTCATAATAAAGTGCGGGGTTTGTCGCCATTTCCATGTGCCTTTTCGAATCTGGTTACTGACAAGGGTAGCCTAAAACAAGTAAAAATTTATAAGGCTTCTTTCCAGCATCTCGAAACTGGCAAAGTGCCGGGAAGCATTGTAAGGGGCACAAAAGATTCGTTTGCAGTAGTTGCCGCAGATGGTCTTATTTATATAGAAGAGCTACAAATGGAAGGGAAGAAACGGTTGAACACTGCTGAGTTTCTTAGAGGAATAAATATTTCTGCGCAATTTCGTTTCGAGTAGTGTATTCTGATTTTCTTTTGTGTTTAATTCCAAAATATTTGCTTTGCAAGCAGATAAAAGCTGCGAAAGCCGCGCCAATCCTACAAAGTTATTAACAAACTACCGTCTTTATTAACAAACCAATGGGTTTTTTAACTGAACCTGTTGATTTCACTGCTTTTCACACTATATTTGTGATAACTAAAACTTTATTAACAAACCAAATAATAATGTTATGAACAAAGCAGAATTGATTGAATCTATGTCCGCTGAATCCGGATTGACAAAAGCAGATGCCAAAAGAGCATTGGAAGCTTTTATTGCTTCAGCAACAAAAGCCTTGAAAAAGGGCGACCGCGTAGCATTGGTCGGCTTTGGGTCTTTCTCTGTTACAAAACGGCTTGCCCGCAAAGGACGCAACCCACAAACCGGTGAAGAATTAAAAATAGCAGCAAAAAAAGTGGTTAAGTTTAAAGCAGGGACGGAATTGGAAAAAGCTACAAGATAGATTTTCTTTGATTGGTGATATTTTCAGCCCTCCTTCAGGTGGGCTTTTTTATTTTATGGCTTCTTTTTCTTGAACCCATGTAGTGACAGCATAATAATCAGAATAAATAATAAAAATGATAAAACCCAAATGCTCAAAGTAGATTTAGGTTGTGAAAATCTTTCTTTATTTATTGGTACACGCTCTTGATTTGCAGAAGTAGAATCATTCATAAATAAATCAGAATAAAGTACTGCAAATGAATCTTGAATACTGTCAGCAGTCTTCAAATCATGAAGTATTGCATAAGCATGAGCCATGTTCCGATAATTTTCGAGTTTTTCATTAAGAGCCTTTAATTCTATTGATATTTTAAGACTTTGCGATAAATAGCCTAAGCCTTTATCAATCTCATTGAGTTCGATGAGATTTCTGCCAAGTGAAGTCAAAACCCTAGCTTCTTGTCTGCTATCATCAATTTCTTCATATTTTTTGAGTATTTTTTGTAAAATTTCATTAGATCTTACATATTCTTTTCTTGATGCATAAATATCAGACATTATCCAAAGCGCATTTAAAACTTCATATTCATCTTCAGATTGATCGGCCATTTCTAGTACTTGACTCAGAATTTTTAAAGCCTCGTCAGGATAACCTTTATGCCAAGTAACAAAACCTAAATTACTTAATGCCAAGGCTTCAATATATTTATCTTTTGTTTTTTTTGCAATTCTAATTGCTTCTTCCAAATCAGCTATTGCTTTATCTACTTCATTTATATTATCATAAATTGTTGCCCTATTTAGTAAAGTGTTCATTATTCCACTATTGTCTGAGTGACTTCGACTAATGAGAAGTATCTCATTCGACAACTTTAAAGCATCTTTAGAATTCCCTCTATATATGTTTATTGAAACTAAATTCCCTTTGGTCGCAGCCACACCAAGTTCGTCACCAAGTTTATGATCTATATCTATTGACAACTCATAGAATTTCACAGCTTCGTCATAATTTCCAGTACCCTGAGCAATAAGTCCAATGTTATTATAACAGGCTGACATTCCTTTCCTATCATCTATTTTAGTATAAGCAACGAGAGATTGATTATAACAAGTTTTAGCTGAGTCGTTATTCCCAATAAAAAACCAACAAATTCCCTCATTTTTCTTCGCTAAAGCCTCTCCTGCCAAATATTTGCCCTCAACCGAAAGTTTATAGGCTTGCCGTGCATATTCCATCGATTTGTCCCTATCGCTTTTTCGGTAAACGGCAGAAATTTCATTTAACAAATCTATCTTTTCTGTCCCTTTGGCCTTCTGCATTTTTTGGATCAAAGGCAATGCCTCATCCTGCGCAAGCAGCATGATTGGATTGAACAGGATCAAGAGAAACAGTATGGTCTTTGTGAAAGGCATTTTCTCGTTTTCTATTATTGTTTGCTGTATTATTCGATTACAAGGTAATTTTTAATTTTGCTGAACAGGTCTTCGTGTATCAATGATATTTCCTTTATTTGCTGCATAGAAGTAAATTTGCCTAAAATAATGCGCTGATCAACAATGGCTTTGGCAGTGTAGTAATCTAAATAGGGATGCTTTTTCAGATCATCGGTACGTACTTTGTTAATGTTGATTTTTGTTACGCCACCAGTGCTTACGTCAATATTGTCGTTAATTTTATCGAGCCGTTCCTGATCAAAACCATAAACCTCGAGCAGTTGCGATTTGCTATAAAAACCGCCCAACAAATTCCGGTATTTGATAATACGTTTCGCAAAAGATGGGCCTATTCCATACAAGGTCAGCAAAGTAACCGAATCGGCTGTATTCAAATCTACAAGTATTTTTTTCTTGATCTCCCTGGTTTCTGCCTTCCGCTCGGCATATTCGTTTTTTTGCTCAGGTATTGAGATGTATGGTTCCAAAATTTCGTATTCGGAGGGAGAAATACAAAACATGCGTTTAAAGTCTTCCTTTTTGTAAAACTTCCCTCCTTTGGCTTCGTAATTCTTAATGATTTTTATCTGCCAGTCCTTTAACCCCAGTTTGCTCCATTGCTCCGATGGCAACAAGTTAGGGTTGAAAATGAAAGGGGAAATTTTATTTTGGGCAACCGAACGATCCATTTGCTGAAAATCAAGCCTTCGGGCTTCGTTTGCTGAATCGGTGGCATTTTTCAGGCTATTTTCAAACAATTCAATATCCTTTGCAAATTGTAAATATTCAGCATCGTTGTCCTTAAAAGTTACTTTATTAAAATAAGGGTATGCCAAAACCGCGATAATTATAACGATAACTACCACAATGCCAATGCGTTCACCTTTATTAAAATTGAAGTAATTCTTTACATCGCCGAACATCAAAGCCAAATGTTAAATAAAAACGCCCAATTACACCTATTGAGACAAAGAAATCACTTCCCCTGTATTTATCAATTATTCTTTCTTCCCCCATTTTTGCCAAATGTAATATATTGGCACACCGCTCAGCACAATTATCAATCCTGGCCATGTAAATGCAGGTTTATAAATTAGCAGCACAAACATTACCAGCGAAGCTGAAGCCATATAAAGCAAAGGGATAAGGGGATAACCAAAGGTTTTATATGGGCGTTCGG
>CAIRHD010000221.1 GCA_903878265.1 uncultured Bacteroidales bacterium
CATGGTTGGACACAAATTAGGGGAATTCAGCCCTACCCGTATTTTTAGGGGACATGCCGGAAATAAAGGTAAGAAGTAATAAGACTTAGCAACAATGGGATCAAGAAAACATAATTCAGCTGAGCAGAGAAAAGAGGCAAACAAATCATTGTTTTTTGCCAAATTGAACGACTGCCCTTCCTCACCCAGAAAAATGCGGCTAGTAGCCAATCTGGTTAGTGGAAAAAATGTGGAAATTGCAATAAATATTCTGCAACATACACCTAACTATGCAGCCGAGAAACTTGGAAAGCTTCTTAAATCTGCATTAGCCAACTGGCAACTTAAGAATGAAGGCGTGCGAATGGAAGACAGTAATCTCTATATTATGGAGGTAAAAACTGACGGAGGACGAAGCCTTAAAAGGGTTCAACCAGCACCTCAGGGACGTGCACACCGTATTAAAAAGCGTTCAAATCACGTTACTGTTATTATCGGCAGCAGGGTGAAAATGGAAGAAACTGAAATAGTAACTAAATAATCAAGCAGCCTAATGGGACAAAAATGTAATCCAATCGGCAACAGGTTAGGTATCATTAAAGGATGGGATTCTAACTGGTACGGTGGTAAGAAGTTTGCAAGTAAACTGGTAGAAGACGATCAAATTCGTAAATACCTGAATGCACGTCTTTCAAAAGCTGGCATTTCGCATATAATTATTGAGCGCACTCTCAAACTAGTAACTGTTACTATTAACACCGCTCGGCCAGGTATCATTATTGGTAAAGCCGGCCAAGAAGTTGATAAGCTAAAAGAAGAGTTGAAAAAACTAACTGGCAAAGAAGTGCAGATTAACATTTCGGAGATAAAACGACCAGAATTGGACGCTGTTATTGTTGGTAATACAATAGCTCGTCAGCTCGAAGGCCGCATATCGTACCGTAGGGCAATAAAAACTGCCATAACTTCAGCGATGCGCATCGGTGCAGAAGGTATCAAAGTTCAGATATCTGGCCGTTTAGGTGGTGCTGAAATGGCTCGCCGCGAACAGTTCAAAGAAGGCCGTATCCCTTTGCATACTTTACGTGCCGATATCGATTACGCTTTAGCCGAAGCTCAAACAACGTATGGTAAATTGGGTATAAAAACTTGGATTTGCAAAGGTGAAATTTATGGAAAAGTTGATTTAGTTCCAGGTACCGACAATATTGTTAAGGATAACAAACCATCCCATGGTACAGGCCGACCTGCTGGTAAAGGCCCTCGTGGAGATCGTGAAAGAGGTGGGGATCGTGGCGGAGACCGCGGAGGTGATCGTCGCCCAAGGAACAAGAAATAAGTAAGGAATAAAGTACTCATCATCATATAGTATTAGCGATGTTACAGCCTAAAAGAACAAAATACAGGAAGCAGCAAAAAGGCAAAATGAAAGGCAATGCCAAACGTGGATACGAATTATCGTTCGGTTCATTTGGTATCAAAGCACTTGAAGAAGTGTGGCTTACCGGTCGTCAGATTGAAGCTGCCCGTCAGGCAATCACACGTTACATGAAACGTGAAGGTCAATTATGGATTAGAGTATTCCCTGATAAGCCAGTTACTAAAAAACCTGCTGAAGTACGTATGGGTAAAGGTAAAGGTGCTCCGGAATATTTTGTAGCGAGAGTTACCCCAGGACGTTTGCTTTTTGAGCTTGAAGGCGTAAGTGCTGAAATTGCCAAAGAAGCTTGCCGCTTAGGATCACAAAAACTGCCGATCGCCGTAAAATACGTTGTTCGCAGAGATTATGAAGAAAATTTAGCTTAATCTGGCTAACCCATATTCAAAAGTTGCCAATCGTATAATAGAAGCAAAATGAAACAAGAAGTTATTCGTGAACTTTCAACTCCTGAGTTGATCGAAAGACTCGATGATGAACGCATGCAACTCAGCAAGTTAAAGATGAACCATGCAGTTTCTCCACTTGAGAACCCTAATAAAATTAAGGCTTATCGCAGGACTGTAGCCCGTTTGGTAACTGAACTTCATAAGCGCAGTTTAGAATCGGCAGTTGCTAACAAGGCTAACAAATAATAATTATCACAGCAATGGAAGAAAGAAATCTCAGAAAAGAAAAAATCGGTCTTGTTGTAAGCAATAAAATGGAGAAATCCATTGTAGTTCAAGTGGAAAGGCGTGTAAAACACCCTAAATACCACAAGTTCGTTAAAAAGACTTCTACATTTGCTGCACACGACGAAAAAAATGAATGTGGTATAGGTGATACTGTACGCATATCCGAAACGCGTCCTCTGAGCAAAACAAAATGTTGGAGATTAGTTGAAATCATTGAAAGAGCAAAATAATTATGGTACAGCAGGAATCAAGACTTACGGTAGCCGATAACAGCGGTGCTAAAGAGGTACTCTGTATAAGGGTCCTTGGTGGAACACGCAGGAAATATGCGTCTGTAGGCGATAAAATCATCGTTTCGGTGAAAAAAGCCATCCCATCAGGAAACATAAAAAAAGGAACTGTAGCTAAAGCCGTTGTGGTTCGCACCAGCAAGGAAATCCGTCGCGCAGATGGATCTTATATCAGGTTCGACGACAATGCCGTAGTTCTTCTCAACAACGCCGGAGAAATGATTGGTACCCGTATTTTTGGGCCAGTTTCAAGGGAACTCAGAGAAAAACAGTATATGAAAATTGTTTCACTTGCACCTGAAGTGCTTTAATTTACAGAAACTATGAGTATTAAAGTCCATATTAAAAAAGGGGACAACGTGAAGATCCTTGCCGGCAACTCAAAAGGTAAAACCGGAAAAGTTCTTGAAGTTGAGGTAGAAAGCTATAAGGCAATCGTTGAAAACGTGAACCTGGCTACCAAACATACCAAAGCTAACGCCAAAAACCCAAAAGGCGGAATCCTGAAACAGGAAATGCCTATACATATTTCAAACCTTATGCTTATTGACGGAAGCGGAAAAGCAACCCGGGTAGGTTATAAGAAAGATGAAAAAACTAACAAAACCGTTCGTGTTTCAAAAAAATCAGGGGAGGTAATTAAATAATGGAATATTCAGCTCGCCTCAAAGAAAAGTACCATCAGGAAGTTGTTCCGGCATTGACTGAACAATTTCAGTACAAAAACCACATGCAGGTTCCTAAACTTGTGAAGATTTGTTTGAACCAGGGATTAGGGACAGCAATTTCAGATAAAAAAATTATTGATGTTGGTGTTGCTGAGATGACTGCAATTGCGGGTCAGAAAGCAGTTTCCACCAAATCAAAAAAGGATATCTCAAACTTCAAGTTGCGTAAAAATATGCCGGTTGGAGTTCGCGTAACCCTCAGAGGTGAGCAGATGTACGAATTCCTCGATAGGTTGGTTGCTATTGCAATACCACGTGTCCGTGACTTCAGGGGTATTAATGTTAAAGGTTTCGATGGCCGTGGAAATTATACCATGGGAATCACCGAACAGATTATTTTCCCAGAGGTTGTAATCGATAAAGTTTTGAAAATAAACGGTCTCGATATCACTTTTGTTACTACAGCCAAAACTGACAAAGAATGTATGGCTTTGTTAAAAGAATTTGGATTACCGTTTAAGAAATAACATATAGTAATATGGCAAAAGAATCATTAAAAGCTAGGGAAGTTAAAAGGCAGAAGTTGGTGGACAAATATGCCGCCAAACGTGCTGCACTCAAAGCTGCCGGGGATAATGTAGGATTACAAAAATTACCTTTAAATTCAAATCCTATACGTTTGCACAACCGTTGCAAAATAACCGGAAGACCGAAAGGATATATGAGGCAGTTTGGAGTTTCACGTATCAACTTCCGTTTCATGGCTCTCGATGGATTGATTCCAGGGGTTAAAAAAGCCAGTTGGTAAATTATCACAGAAACAATTAATTACAAGATACAACAATGATCACAGATCCGATTGCAGATTATCTTACAAGAATAAGGAATGCCGTGATGGCCAACCATAGGGTTGTTGAAATTCCTGCATCTAATCTCAAGAAGGAGATAACTAAAATCCTCTTCG
>CAIRHD010000222.1 GCA_903878265.1 uncultured Bacteroidales bacterium
ATCCTCCTTCGTGAAATGGTATAGGTGCCTTGGTAAATCATAGCCTGCCCAATATTTCCCATAAAATTTCGCATCTTGAGCCTCACAGTTTGGAATGGCAATAAATAGGGTTCCAATGGGTTTCAACAAACTTTTCAGTTGTGCCATCCTTGCATTGAGATCCGAAACATGCTCAAGAACGTGCCACATTGTTATAACATCGAAAGAAGTTTTTTGAAAAGTATTAAGCTTTTCTTCAGGAAATACCTGCAAGCTATATTCAGAAATTGCCTTTGCCCGAGTTTTATCGTCAGGTTCTATTCCGGTTGTTTTCCACCCATGCTGGCGCATAAAATGGAGAAACTGTCCGGTAGCGCAACCTATATCAAGGATTTCGCCTTTTTCTTGGAATTGTTTTATCAGCGAAAGCTTACGCACTAAGGTATATTTCCTTACTTGCTGATACACGGCAGCGAATAAGCCTTTCTGTTTGTTGGAATGAGAAATATACTCGGTTGATTCATAATATTTGCCAAGCTCCGTTGCTTTTGGTCTTGGATTTGTGAACCTAAATCCACAATTGCGACATTTCACAATTTCGAATGGTTCGCCAGTGAGGAAATAATCCTTTCCGGAAATGAACGGATCAAAGGACTCTGATCCACAAATAGGGCAATTTCTCAATAATTCCATTTACTTATTTTGTATTTGTATTAAGGCTCTTCTTGATTTATACTTTCTAATTCAATTCAATATTTGATGATTCAATCCCACTTTTTCTTTCTACGAAGCAATTTTAATTCCAAAAAAACAACTTCCTGTTTTGTGTTTCTCAAATATGTTTCACGTGAAACATCTTCTATCTCCCAATAAAGACAAGCAATACAGAAATATCAGACGGAGAAATCCCGCTTATTCGCGATGCCTGTCCAATTGTAGCCGGACGAATGCGGGAAAGTTTTTGCCTTGCCTCTGTAGATAATGAAGAAAGGCCTAAATAATCGAAATCTGCTTTTAAAGGCATATCGTCAAACTTTGAAAGCTTCTCGGCAATTTCCTGCTCTTTTTTAATATATCCTTCATATTTGATGAGGATTTCGGTTTCTTCCAAAATTTCAGTTGCACCCTCCCCTATTTTCTCCATAAATTCCTTAACGAACTCAATGTGGTCTATCAATTGAGAACACGATATTTGTGGTCTTAATAAAATTGAATCCAATTTTCCTTTTTGGCGTATTGGAGCTGTGCCAATACTTTCTAAAAACCCATTTATCTGATCCGGACTAACACTTGTTGTGCGCATAAATGTCTTGATTTTATCTATCCATTCCAGCTTATTGTTAACCTTCGAAAGCCGATCCTGCGAAGCTAAACCTAGATTAAATCCCAGTGGTGTAAGTCGCAAATCAGCATTATCTTGCCGCAGTAAAATGCGATATTCTGCTCTCGAGGTAAACATCCTGTATGGTTCATCAACCCCTTTTGTAATCAAATCATCGATTAGAACACCGATATAAGCATCCGAACGTTTTAAAATAAAAGGTTCTTTTTCAACAATTTTCAGGTGTGCATTTATTCCGGCCATTAAACCTTGGGATGCCGCCTCTTCATAACCAGTGGTGCCATTTATTTGTCCGGCAAAATAAAGCCCATCAACCAACTTGGTTTCGAGCGTATATTTCAATTGTACTGGTGGGAAATAGTCATATTCAATGGCATAACCTGGCCGAAAGATTTTAGCATTTTCTAAACCAGGAATCAATTTGAGTGCTTTTACCTGAACTTCGGCAGGCAAAGAGGATGAAAACCCATTGAGATAATACTCAACCGTATCCCAGCCTTCAGGTTCGACAAACAGTTGATGCCGGGTTTTATCAGCAAACCGGTTTATTTTGTCTTCGATAGAAGGGCAATATCTTGGTCCAATTCCTTCTATCCGCCCTGTGAACATAGGAGATTGATCGAAACCACTTTCTAAAACTTTATGAACTTCAGGTGAGGTATAAGTGATGAAGCAAGGGCGTTGTTTTTTCAGTTTAGGCGTATCGGTATATGAAAACTTCCCAGTTTCTTCATCTCCCGGTTGCTCTTCCATTCGCGAAAAATCAATAGATCTTCCATCAATCCTGACTGGTGTACCTGTTTTCATCCGATTCGTTTCAAACCCGAGTTGCAAAAGACTTTCGGTCAGCCCTGTAGCCGACTTCTCTCCTATCCTACCGCCACCGAAAGATTTCATTCCGATATGAATCAATCCATTCAGGAAAGTGCCGTTAGTCAGCACCACAGCTCTGCTTTCAATTTTGTAACCCATTGCGGTATTAACACCAGTAACAAAACCGTCTTTTGTTGTTATACCGACAACTGTATCTTGCCAAAAATCAACATTTGATATTCCTTCAAGGGTCAGCCGCCACATTTCCGAAAACCGCATGCGGTCGATCTGCGCCCGTGGACTCCACATCGCAGGCCCTTTCGACCGGTTTAACATGCGGAATTGAATCATGGTATGGTCAGTTATAATTCCTGAAAGTCCACCGAGTGCATCTATTTCCCGCACAATCTGTCCCTTTGCAATTCCACCCATAGCCGGATTACACGACATTTGGGCAATGGTACCCATGTGCATGGTTATAAGCAAAACCGATGAACCCAGCTTGGCTGCTGCCGCTGCTGCCTCGCATCCGGCATGACCGGCACCCACTACAATAATATCGTATTTATCAAACAAACCAAAAATGTTTCACGTGGAACAATTGATGTAAGCCTTACTGCATAAGGCTTTGAGCTTAATTTTATAAATTCGGGAACATTCGCAGGTAATAATCCTCCTTGCTTCGCATGAGTTTTTTATCCTCCTGCTTTTTATCTTTGTAACCGGAAAGATGTAGAACGCCATGAGCCATAACACGACCTAACTCTTCGTCAACTGATACTACAAAGCTCTTTGCATTGTCAATTACTCGTTCGATACTTATAAAAATATCCCCAGCAAGTATTCCATTTTCGGAATAATCGAATGTTATGATATCCGTAAGCGTATCATGCTTTAAATACTTATTATTCATGCTGAGCAGATATTCATCATTGCAAAGCACATACGAAATATCACCAAATCGCTTGTCTTCTTGATCCATGATGGAGCGCACCCAATTACGGACTTTAAGTTTATTTTTTAGTTTAAAATCTGTTTCAATGTATGAAAAGCTAATCATGGCAAGAAAATTTAGTTATTCGAATGAGAGAAAATAAGCATTTACCTTCGATTTATAGAAAGGCTTCAAATTGGGAGGAACAGTTCTTAAAAGCTCGGTCTCTTTGCTCTTTATCTTATTATATTCCAAGAACTTAGCTGCATTATTATAGAAAATATCCTTTGCTTCCTCCGATTCGCGCTTTTGATCCAGTTCCCTTTGCTGCTCGGCCTTTTCTGATTCGAGCATACGTGTTACAATATCTTGTTGACGCTTTAATGTCTCGATATTTAATCGTTTGTTCACCAAATCGGTTTCAGTTTGTTCCATCTGCTGCATCATTTCCTTAATGTCCTTACTCATTCCGCTTCCCTCCTTTTGCATTTCCTGTCCATACTCCTGCATTTGCTTTCGCAACGCTTCCTGCTGGGCAGCCATTCGGGCAAATTTCTCGCTCAACTGCTTCTGCCCTTGCGAACCTTGTTGGCCAGGTTTTGGCATACCTTCTTTCATTTGTTGTAGTTGCTTGTTCATTTGCTCCTGCAATTGCCTCATCGATTTCATTTTCCCTTCGCCAGGCTTGGGCTTATTGCACTTAGAGCTAGATTTGCCAGAACCTGAACTTTGCATGTTTTGTTGCATCTGTTTCAAAGATTCAGAAAGCATCAAGGCCAGATTGTTTACCGAAGTCATGGCATACTGTTGCTTGGTTTTAGCAGTTGCTACAACCCGGTTGTTTAATTGGTCTACAGCAGCATCCATATTGTTTTCGACAGCCGACATTTCCCGAAGGATAAAAGGTTCGATACTTGCTTGCCGCTTACTAAGCGCATAAAGGCTATCGGCTACAACTTTTAAATCGTCCTTAAGGTTTTTTTGATGTTGAATAATTTTTAAATACTTAGGATTGGTAGTGCTCACTATGGAGAGTTCATCCATAATATCTTCCTGCTTGAAAGAAATTTTCACTAAGTTATCCAGAATTTGACGCATGGCTTCCATATCTTCCCCATCGCTTTCCTGCTCCATTTGCTCCTGCATTTCACTTAATTTAGCCCCCATTTTTTTCATCTTACCTGCTGCACTTTTTTGCGATTGGGAAGCCTTTTGTGGTTTCCCATCTTTCATTTCCTCGCTACTATTATCCATGTCCTGTTCAATGTCCTTCTCATCCGCTTCAGTACTTTCCAATTTATTTGGCTCTTCCAGTTCACTATTTTTCTTTTGTAACTCCTTTAAATCGTCTTTTAGCTGATCAAACTGTTTGTTTAATTCACTCTGTTTTTCTTTTTGGGATTCCAAATTATCTTTTTTTGCATCCTTTGTTTCGTCTCCTAACTTATTCTGTTCTTCCGCAAGTTTTTCGAGCTTATCGATGGTTTGTTGCAGTTTTTGCTCAAGCTCCAGTTGCTTGAATAATTCGAGGTTTCGGTCAAGTTCTTTTTCAATCCCTTTCGAATCTTCTTTCATTTTTTCGAGCATCTCGGCTATTTTATCTTTGTCCACATTTTCGAGCATTTTCTGCAATTCCTCGTACATCTTTTTCATGTCCTCGGTCATCACTTTGTTGAAAAGCTCTTCCAATTGCTGCTGCTTTTCCATGATATCCTGTGGCAGTTCCTTAAATTGGTTTTCCTGCTGGCTTTTTTCTTTATTTTCCTTTTCAACTTCCTTTACCTGGTCTTGCAATGACTTTTGTTTATCGAGCAATTGTTGCAAAGTCTGTTTCTCCTGCCAACCAATTTCTTTTTTATCAACCATTTTTTTCTGCATATCTTCAATTTGTTTTTGAAGATTCTGCGATTGCTTGATTACTGATTCCATTTTATCCTTTATGTCATCATTTTTCTTTTCCGTCATCTTTTCAATCTCTTCGAGTGTAGGGATTTTGAATACTCTCATACCCGAACGAGTTGATTTATTGCCAGTTACGCCGTCATTATCCCAAATTTCAAAATAATATTTTACCTCATCCCCTGGTTGTACAAACAAGGTAGCCATATCCATAAAATAGAAAAATTGCTGCTGCAACAACGATTTATCCAAAGCTATTTCACGCGTTTTTACTTCAAGCGAAGGATTTTCAACACCAGCTTTCGCGACTGACCAAGCAAAAACAAGTTTGCTCAAGCCATAATCGTCTTTAACCGTTCCTTGGTAATAAAGCCTATTGTCGTAAACAGAATCTTTAAATTCCTCAACCGAAATAGATGGAAATAAGTCGGGGATTACATTTACAAGGTAACTCAAGGAATCGCGGTTGCTAAAATACTGATTACTAATAATTACCGAATAAGGAGAACCTATCATCATGCGATATGCCTGTACAAAAGTGTTCGATTTTTCGGATTTTACCTCGTTAATCTTCCCTCCTATCCTGAACAATAATTTTTTTGTTTCGCGTGTATAAAATTTCCAGGTTAAATGTGTTCCGATTGGTACTGTAAGATCGCCCGTGTTGGAAAACGATTCATTTTTACGGTTCAAATAAGCAGGATAATCGGCTAAAACATCAAATGATAGGATAATCGGCTTAGGCAGGATTGCAATTGTATATTCCTTCGAATTATATTTATCAGAGTTGACAATAAATTTGGTGCTCTGTTGCAAATTCCTAAAAGTGTAGCTATAAAGAACATTGCTTTCCTTTTCCATCCTATAATTTGCCTGCTCGGACTGAATAAACAACTGCGAAGGGATTTCATCACCTTCGATTTTAACTTTAACCGTAAAATCATCCTGTTGAATCGCTTGCAATTTCTTGTTCAACACAACAATTGTAAAAGGTGAAGGACGCTCAAATACCTCATTATGGTTAATGATACGTTTTGATGGAGAAATAATAAGGGAAGGAGAAATTAATAAGGCCATCAGCAGGAAGAGAATCGGCGGAACCGCGTAAGGCAAATATCTCCTGTTGTTTTTAAAATCGATAGCATCAGAAAAGTGAAAAGCTTGTAAATGTTTAATCTTTTGGTCGATACTGGCGTGAATCAAATCGCTGTTGTTTTCGTTACCCGCTTCTATTTGATGCAATTGCAAAGTGTTTAGCAGCACATCTTTTACATCCGAAAAATGTTTACCAATAATTTCGGCAGCTTGCTCATGGTTGATTATTTTCCCCAACCGGCTTATGTGAAATATCGGAAGCACAATGAATCTACTGACAATAAAAATAGCAGATGCAATAAACGTATAAAAAAGCACTGTTCGAGTTGCGGTATTAAACCACGAAAAATATTCGAGCAGCACCATAATGATGAAATACGTTCCAAGCGCAGCCAACGAATAAAGAAGCCCACGAATGAGTTGGTTTTTATAATATTTCCGGATAAACTCATCAATTTTCCGGATCAATTGGGTGTAGTTACTTTCCATCATTGGTGTGGTGTCAACTCATAACAAGATAATTTACTTCATTACCTTGAGTTGTGAACAAATTAACTTGCAAAGGTAACAATTACTATGTATTGTTGTTTGTTGAAGATTTCGCTATTACTCAATCAACCCAAATGCTTTGAAGAGGTTTTGTATCTTTGCACCCCAAAAAATAATAAACCCATGCGCGAAGTTAGAGTTCGATTTGCACCAAGCCCAACCGGTCCTTTACATATAGGCGGTGTGCGTACTGCATTATACAATTATCTTTTTGCCAAAAAAAATGGCGGTAAATTTATCCTCCGTATCGAAGATACCGATCAAGGACGTTTTGTGCCAGGTGCCGAACAATATATAGTTGAATCTTTGACCTGGAGTGGAATTACTTTCGATGAAGGTGTCCACCTGGGCGGTCCTTACGCACCCTATCGCCAAAGCGACCGAAAAGAAATCTATCATCAATATGCCAGGCAATTACTGGAAAATGGAACAGCTTATTATGCTTTCGATACACCTGCTGAACTTGACGCGCTTCGTAAAGAATATGAATTACGAAAGGAAACTTTTCAATATGGCCCTCAAACCCGAAACGGTTTAAAAAACTCATTGACATTGCCCGACCTCGAAGTGAATAAATCCCTTGAAAACGGCGAGCATTACGTTATTCGTGTTAAAATACCTGATAACGAAACAATTAAGGTGCAGGATCTTATTCGTGGTGAAGTTTCGGTTGACTCATCGCTGCTCGACGATAAGGTACTTTACAAATCGGATGGTATGCCCACTTATCACCTTGCCAATGTGGTGGATGATTACCTTATGAAGATTTCTCATGTTATTCGCGGCGAGGAATGGTTGCCCTCGGCACCGCTGCACGTTTTGCTATACCGTTATTTTGGTTGGGAAAAAGAAATGCCCGAATTTGCCCATCTCCCGCTTTTGTTAAAACCCGATGGCAACGGCAAACTAAGCAAACGCGATGGCGACCGCCTAGGATTTCCGGTATTTCCATTACGTTGGACAGATCCGAAAACAGGAGAAGTGTCGTCTGGTTATCGCGAAAGTGGTTACTTGCCCGAAGCATTTATAAATATGCTGGCCTTTTTGGGATGGAATCCTGGCACAGAACAGGAACTCTTTTCAATAGACGAACTTATTTCAAATTTCAGCATTGAGCGAGTAAGCAAATCAGGAGCAAAATTCGATTTAGAAAAGGCGCATTGGTACAACCATCAATACCTTTCAAAAAAATCGCCAGCCGAATTGGCTACGTTTCTTATCCCTATTTTGGAAGAAAAAAAGATTGAAGTTTGCACCGAATATGTTGAACAGGTTTGTGCCTTAATCCACAACAGGGCAGTTTTAATCCCCGATTTATGGACACAATCTCATTTCTTTTTCATAGAACCAGAATCGTATGACGGGAAAGTGATATCCAAAATCTGGAAAACCGAAACCCCTACCCTATTGGCCGAATATATCCCCGTTTTGGAATCAATTGAGCCATTTACAAAGGAAAATATCGAATTGCAAACCAAAGAGTTTGTACAGGCAAAAGGTATCGGCATGGGCCAATTAATGAACCCATTCAGGCTAACGGTAGTTGGCACCAATGCTGGGCCAGGCATGATGGATATGGCGGCTGTTATCGGTAAGGAATATATAATTCCTCGCATCAGGAAAGGAATCGAAAACATATTGGTTTAACCTCGATAAAATCATGTATTATGGGTCGGGGCAAATTTTAATCGGTAAAATTGCTTTAGGAAAATGACCAAATAAAAAGATTCATCATTCTAAGGCAATTCCTTTCCAATATTTTGTGAGTAAGATAGACCAAAATAATCTGAAACCTTATCCAAAGCCTCGCACTCCACTAAAATATAAAACCAACCCTAAACTTCAAAGGAAGTTCAAAAGGATATTACATAATCGAGGTAAAAAGCAAAAACAGGTTTTTCAGGTCGGTGGTGAGCGTTATTTGATTTCATAAAATTGCTAAATCGAAAACCATATTTTTCGGATTGTACTTTGAGGAAAAATAATGTTTGGGCGAATCCGGTAAAAAACAATTCAGCAAATAAAAGAAAGTTGGCAAAAAGAAAATTTGTATTTCCTTGACCAGCTAATTTTCCAGAAACTAAAAATCGTAACGAACCGAATTTTCATAATATAGCTCCTCCCCTATTTTTCAAAAATATTTTTTCCTAAAAATTTTTCAAACCCAAAAAGTGGAATTGGTTTTAGCATTTTAAAATTTGATCCAGTTCCGGCCCGTTTTGGTCAAATTTCTATTTTAAATATTTCATCTTCAAAAATCCCGAATTATTGCCCTTTTTAAGGCGAATATTTCCTGCCAACGGCACACCTTCAAAAATTTATTCAATTCTCAAGGACTTAAAACCGTCAAAACAGCTATATTTTGAAAGCTTTTTTTGCTGAAAATCAATTTTTTACACTCGTCAAGATCAGGCGAAAAATTGATACCACTTTTTGTTTCAATTTCATTGTTCCACAACCATTTTTAGGGTTGCACGAAAAATTTCATATTTTTTTTGAATTCGACAATTTTTTGCCACAAACAAAAATTTAAAAAAAATTTTTTCATCTGGATGCTACAGCTTGATTTGAAAAATTAGCATTTCAAAATCTTCGCCTGATGAAATCTATTTTTTAGCAAAATGCAACAAAGCCGTTTTTGCGGTTCACATTAATCCTTTTCATGTTCGGATTGTCGAATAGTGTAGTTTTGTGCCCTCAAACTGAAAACCTCTATGTTTAAAATTACGCTTGTTTTAACTTTCTTAAGTTTGTTTATCCTGAATGCTGCATTTGCCCAGGAATTTTATTTATCAGGTTCACTTAAAAACGAAGATGACAATTCTGCTTTGGTTGGCGCAACCTTGAAACTTGTCAGCAAGCGCGATTCCACAATTGAAAAATATACAAATTCGGGATTGAAGGGGGAATTCAGATTTGAGAAACTTAACCGTGGCCGCTACAAATTGGAAATAACCTACATAGGTTTTGAGAAATATAAAACTGAAGTTATTGCCAATGGCGAAAATCCAGCACTTGGCATCATAAAACTAAAACCAACCACCACAAATCTTCAAGTAGTTGAAATTAAAGGAACGGCTGTGCGAGCCGAACAAAAAGGCGACACCAGCCAGTACAATGCAGCGGCTTTTAAAGTAACCGAAGATGCAACCACCGAAGATTTGGTAAAAAAAATGCCCGGAATTACCATCGAAAACGGAACGGTTAAAGCTCATGGTGAGGATGTTAAACGGATTTTGGTTGACGGAAAACAATTTTTTGGCGACGATCCATCCGTAACTTTGAAGAACCTACCTGCCGAAGTGGTTGATAAAATACAGGTTTTCGACAAAATGTCCGATCAGGCAGCATGGTCAGGCTTTGATGATGGCAGCGGCCAAAAAACAATGAACATAGTTACAAGGAGTGCGAAAAATTCAGGCCAATTCGGTAAATTCTCGGCTGGCTATGGTACTGACGCACACTACCTTTTGGGTGCCAATGTCAACTTTTTCAAAGGACAACGCAGGATTACTTTATTGGCAATGAGCAACAATGTAAACCAGCAAAATTTTTCTGCCGACGATATTCTGGGAAGCAGCTCAGGCAGCCGTACACAGGGCATGTCGGGCGGTGGAAGGCCGGGTGGAAATGCAATGTCAAGCCAAATGGGGCCTCAAAACGGCATTTTCAGTACAAATGCCATTGGTGCAAATTACACAAATTCGTTTGGCACAAAACTGGTGCTAAACGCAAGCTACTTTTACAATAACGGTCAAACTACCACCGATAAAACTATTGACAGGCAGTACATTGGCAGCAGCAACAATAATTATTATAACGATACAAGCAATTCGTTGGCCAACAACACCAACCACAGGCTCAACATGCGTATTGAATACAACCCCGATTCGAGCAATTCCTTTGTACTTACCCCACGATTGAGCATTCAGGATAACCATTCCAACAGTTTATTGAAAACTCAAAGCGCCGGTAATCCCGAGTATTTTCCTGTAAATTTAAAAACTTTGACACAGAATGATGGCGGCGCCAATGGATATAATTTCAACAACGAATTCCTTTACCGATACAAATTCCATAAGAAAGGCCGCACGGCATCCATAACACTCGGAACAGGTGCCAACAAACGCTTCAGAAACAACTATCAGCTTTCTGTTCTTAGCTCAAAACAAGATGAAGGCCACAGGGAGATTTTAGACCAATACGGAAAAACCTATTCAAACGGGTATAACCTTTCTTCCAA
>CAIRHD010000223.1 GCA_903878265.1 uncultured Bacteroidales bacterium
GAATACCAAGTTGCCATTGCTAACGGCTGTATAATCATCGCCTGCCTTGGCTGTGCCATCAGCTGTTGACCATTTTAAACTCACTTCCTTGTCAGAAATTGCCGATAGTATAACCGTTACTTTTGCATTTAGCTGGGTAGCGTTGCCTTCGGTAACCTTTGTGACTGCAGCAATATTTACCACTGGCATAAATGGATCGTCGTTGGTAATAACTATTTCAGTCCTGTTTTTTAGGATGCCGGCATTGGTTGCATCGCTTGCTGTAACATAAAAATTTTCATCAGGTTCAAATAACTGGTCGTTTACAATTTGAACTTCGATGCTTTTAACTGTTTCGCCAGGTTCAAAAACCAAGATGCTATTAGATACTAGAACGTAATCCGAACCAGCCTTGGCAGTTCCATCGGATGTTGACCATTTCAGGCTGACCTGTTTGTCGGATTTTGCACTTAAGGTAACTTCCAGTATTGCAGTGAGTTGTACAGCTGTTCCTTCATTGGTTGCTATTTTTTGGGGCAAACTGATGTCGGGAGGAGAGGCTACATCTTTTTTGCAGGAACCAATAAAAATTGATTGTGCAAAAACCAGTGACAAGAAAAGATTTTTTGTGTTCATGGGATTATGTGTTGATTTTTGAAATTATTACTTGTTATCTTTCGTTGATTAATGATAATGTTCGAACTGCTTACATGAGCTGTATTACTAACGGTTTTGTTTAGTTAAAAGTATGAAAACATACCAATTACCAAATATATGTAGCCACAGCGCCGTTGCTCAATGAGGTTGTAGCGATGTGTCTATTGATTTCGATATTAAACGTTTTCGTTTCCGTATCGTTATTTAATACAATCAACACTTTTTTCCCATCAGGCGTTAAAAAAGCAACATTTGGGAGATTTGTGGGCAAATTCGTTTTAACCCGGATTGATCCTGCAGGAACAAATTTTGAAGCATGGGCAATAATATAATACGAAACATTGCGCACAACATACGTTCCTATGGTCAACGCACCTTCACATTGGGTGCATCCTCCGCTTGTATGCGGCTTATACGAAGGATCGGAGGCTAAATTCCACTCCAGAACATTTTTGCTCCAGTTACGGGTTGCACCAATTATGAGGTTTTGTACATGCCATTGTAACTCGTGGCTAAAATTACCCGGACCACCAACCCATTGTTCGGTAAAATATACATTTTTTTTCGGATAAGCATCGTGTACTTTCGATAAAGCGGAAATTTCGCCTCCATACAAATGAAAAGCGGAACCATCAATATATTGGCTGGCAGCAGGATCGGCCAATATGGTGGTTGCATATTCAGGATGATCGCAGTTATGGTCGTACAAAATAATCTTAGTAGAAAGACCGTCAGCTTTAAAAGCTGGCCCTAAGTGATTTTTGATAAAATCCCTTTGCTCTGTGGCAAGCATTTTCATACTTGGATTGTTATCGGGATTTAAAGGTTCATTTTGAATGGTAATTGCATCAATTGGAATGCCTTCGGTTTTCATTTCAGTTATGTAACGAACCAGGTATTTGGCATAAACCGGATAATAATTTGGCAACAAACTACCGCCAATTGAATTTCCATTCGATTTCATCCAAACAGGTGCCGACCAAGGCGAACCAAGGATTTTTATTTTGGGGTTGATGCGTAGGATTGATCTCAAGACCGGTATCAAATCAACTTTGTCGGGAGCGAGGCTGAAATGCTGCAGGTTTAAATCGGTTTGGCCTTTGGGCAAATCATCGTATGAAAATACAGATGCATTCAAGTCAGAAGCTCCTATACTGATTCGCAAATAGCTAATGCCAATTGAAGTAGCATCGGATCCAAACAACTCATTTAAAAGTGTTTCGCGGTCAGATTCGGCCAATTTATTTATCAGGAATGCACTACCACCGGTCAGGGAAAACCCGAAACCATCCATTTCCTGATAGGTTGTGGATGTATCAATAACAATTGTTGGAAACTGGTTTGAATCGGATTTAAAAATCAAGTTCCTTTCCTGTTTTTTTAACAACTCCGATTGGTCGGGTGTGGTAATCCAACAGGAAATCTCAGTTGCCCCAGGTACTAAACTGGTATCGGCAGGATTTACTGCCAATAAAGGTCTATCCTTACTTTTACAGCCAGTAAAAAATCCTATCCAAATACCGAACAAAAGGAAAAAGAACAATAACTTACTATATCTATTTTGCATTTGGATTTGTGGTTAGTTGAGAAATAAAGTTCTTTTTGCAAAGCTAAATAAAACCAGGCCTTATTGGATAATTAGTTTCTCACGAAAAATCCTGGAATTTGTTTTCAACTCCATGATATAGAATCCTTTTGGAAGATCACCGACGAAAATAGTTTTGGTTGGCTCCGAATCGGATAAAATGAGGTTCTTCACTACAATTCCATTAGCTGATTTAAGTGAAATGGTTTTCTTGTCTCCTGCCGTTTCTGGAATTGTTACCGTTACTTCTTGACTAGTGGGATTGGGATACAGCTTAAAAACGTTTTCCCCGAATTCCTGCCCGCCTAAACTTGTTTCAGAAAACTTGTACCAATTCATGTTAAATTCGGTTTGCAGGATTTTGATGCGCAAAACGCAAATCCCCGCATTTAAATCGATTGGAGTGGCAATAGTTTTCCATACTTGCCAGCCTCCGGTAATTGGGATATTGAGTGTGGAGGAATTTACAACAGCCCCATAAGAATTAAGTTGCTGAACTTCTATTTTTCCAGCAGTTCCACCCGAGGCAACACGCACTTCCATCCAGTATTTAGCTGATTTTGTTACCCTTACTTTATAATCGAGGTAATCGCCGACATTGGTAAACCCAACGTTTTGTCCACCACCAACATCTGTTGTGGTTTCGAGCTGCAATCCTTGGTTAACACTAAAAGCTTCAGCTTCAATTTTACCAGGAATTTTTGCATAAACAGGCAAATTATTTTTCACTTGCAAGTTGCTGAAATCCTGAAGCAGAGTTCCATCGATAGCCTTCACATGTCCGCCCGAATAGCTGAGCTTGATATCATCTATATCAAATAATGGCTGATTTACGCCAAACACAATTTGCATTGGGTTGTCAATATTTGTGGCAATGTACGTAACGGCAACAGTAATCCCGTTTACGGTACAAGTAAAATTATCGGATTTAACTGTAGAATCAATAAGCATTTTGTTGCTACTAAGGTAAATAAGTTCAGTTTGTTGATAAGTTTCGGCAGAAATGGCTTTGGTTACAACATCTTCCGTTTTTTTGCTTAACGCGAAATCCATCAAACTAAAATTAGCCCCTCCTTTTTCGTAATATACCTTTATTATTTGATTCCCTTTATATAAAACAACATCGTTAATCGGGAGGTTGACCCAGGTTTTAAAACCACCGGTGGTCGGCAAATTCAATGAACCTGTTATATCGGCTCCATTTAGTTCTATCCTGATTTTTGAACCAGCTCCTAAAATTGCATACCTGAAATTAATTGAATAGGCAGCATTCGAATCTACATTAACTGTATATTGAAGCCATTCTTTATCAGCAGTCCAACCAACGTTGTACCCATTTGTGCCTGCAACGCCATCCGTATTGGATTCAATATCCACACCATCGTTACGGTAGCTCCAACCGCTGTTCCAGGCAGTGTATGTCCCGGTAGTTACATTGTAGTTTGCAACGTCGGTGTCAAAATAGGCTTTTCCATTTCGCCCAAGGTCAAAATCGGTAGCTGGGATAACGCCAGGAATTGAAAGGTTTGCATAAGGTTTTGTGGTGGAATCGCTAATTTGCCTGAACATGGCATCGATTACATCCTTACGGAAAATGCAATTTTGTATTTGGGAATTTTGGGCCATCTGGAGCAAGGTATAATAAGCAAAGCCAGCAGCCGGTGCTGTACCACCATTGTTCCAGTAATCCAATAAAGTCTGGTAATTGTCAGTTTTAACAATAGTCATTGGGTTGACTACCGAACCAATTTTTTTCAAAGGCCACCATGCCCATCCAATCCCGTTTTTTTCAACCAATTGGATAGCATCTGTAAACCAAACATTCGAGTTTTCGCCAGATTCCCCAAGCCAGATTGGCACATTGTACTGGTTCCTGATTCCGATAATGCCTGCGATTGAACCTTGATCGTTGTATGACCAGTATTTATGAAAGCTTACAACTGTATTGTTATCCCATGTTGGGAAAATACCGTTGTAGTTGTTTCCCCAGCAATTTCCCTCGATAACGATAAGATGTTTGGTATCAACCTCGCGGATGGCATTGGTGATGTTAACATACAATTGCCGCAATGGCGTATTCGAATTTTCGGAGCATCCATTCTGATTGCCACCGGCAGTAAAGGCCCAGTTAGGTTCGTTAATAAGGTCGTAACCCCCAACCCAGGGTTCGTCGGCATAACGCTCAGCAAGTTTGCGCCACAATGCAATGGTTTTCTGTTTGTTTGCTTCACTTTCCCAAAGGGATGGTTTTGCAGGATTATAATCGCTAATGGCTTTATCTTTGCCCTGACCGCCAGGCGCGGCATGTAAATCCAAAATTACATAAATATGGTTGGCCTTGCACCAGCTTATGAGGCTATCCGTCATGGCAAAGCCTTTTTCGAGCCATGTATTTTGACCTGAAACAGGCTCTTGTTCGATAGGTAAAGTGTAAAGGTTGTAATGCATTGGCAGCCTGACGGAATTAAAGCCCCATGCAGCCAAAGAATCAATATCAGCGCGGGTGCAATGGGAGGCATGCCAGGCATTGTAAAAAGATTCTGTATTAACAGCTCCAATGAGTGCCGATATTTTTTCTTTTATTTCCCATTGAGCCCCGGCAAAACCGCTCATTTCCATCATGTAAGGTTCTTGTAGCATCCAGCCGCCCAGCCCCATTCCCCTCAGAATTACCTCGTTGCCATTTTCATCCACAATTTTTTTACCACTCACCTTCAGGCCTTGTGCCGAAATTGAAAAACTCAGCAAGAAGATAAAAACTGAAAGTAAGCAGCTAATTTTGAGACTTTTAATCATTGGATTGGTTTTAGTTTTATGGCAAAATTTGATTTGAAATCAACAGGGTAAGACTTAGCGATTTTATCAAAATAATAATCAACTTTCAGGCGGCTAGAGTTTTCATCAATTATATAAGGATGTACCTACATTGAATTTTTAGTTTTTGACCTTGTTCTTTATAATGATTTGAAAGGAAGGGAACAAACAAGGCATTGAGGCCATAAAGATTCCCAAAGTAAAGCGATTTAAATCTATTAACCTGATGTGAATCAAAAAGTTTAAGCCTCGGGGAAACAGTCTTTTTTGTGTGGACTCAAACCTCAAAAATTGAAGAAAGCCAGCCGTTAAAAAATAAAACGGCCAGCTTAATCCACCAATCAACATCAACTTTTAAAATCAATAATTCGGGTTTTGTACTAATTTGGTATTCGACAACTCTGTGAGAGGTATAGGAAGTATTTCATTTTTTCCAACTTTAAAACCTCTCGAAGCTAGCACTGTTCCAGCCTGACCAGTTCGAACTAGATCGAACCAACGGTGTCCTTCGGTGGCCAGTTCCAAACGACGTTCCTTATATATATTGTCTAATGTTGCAGGAATAGACGGGAGGCCTACACGGGCACGAACTCTATCTAGGTAATATTGGGCTTTAGAAGTGTTACCACCGCCACGCACCAATGCTTCTGCTTCCATCAAGTAAGTGTCGGCCAGCCGGATTTCAAACACATCATTCGGATAGTTCAGATATGGTTCTCCTCCAAGACTAGAGTAGAACTCGATAAGCGGTGCAAATTTCTGAATAAAATATCCAGTATTCTGATATCCTTTTACATCATAGTTTGCAATTCCAGCCTTTTTAAGACTATCTATATTTGCAACAGTATAACGATATCTGGGATCGTTTTTAAGCACATTAACAAGTTCAAGAGTAATTGGGTTGAACCCCCAACCAGCTTTATATGTAGGGCCAACAAATGCACGTGGGCCAATTAACTGGCAATATATGTTGCCTTCACCAGTAGGGCGGCCGTTACCATCCCAATAACCTTTTGCAGCAGAAGTATGAACAATTTCAAAAACCGACTCTTTGTTAAATTTATTATCCGGGCGAAAAATATCTCCGAAATTTGCCAACAATTCATAATTGGGCGAAGTATTGACTTGCTCAAAGAGATCGGCTGCTTCTATCATACGGCTATCATTATTCTGAAATAGAATAACTTTTCCTAACAATGCAGCACCTGCAAATTTGGTAACCCTACCGTTTTCAGCAGTAGGAACCGACACAGGAAGATCGGGGATGGCCTCTTTCAGGTCTTTTTCGATTTGCGCCCAAACATCTTCAGGCTTTGCTTGCGTTACATTGAACATATTATCCGGTGAAACAGGACTTATAAAAAGGGGTACATTTTTAAATAAACGTACCAGATCGAAATAGAAATATGCACGCAGAAACTTAGATTCGGCAATAAACCTCTTTTTTAAAGTAGCATCCATAGGAACTGCATCTAGTTTTGACAAAAGCACATTTGCCCTGTAAACTCCTGTAAAATTTCGGTTCCAAAAATCACCCTGAATACCTACGGAAGCATCAATTGTATAATTTCCCCATGCTTGCCATGCAGGGATATCAGATGAACTCGCGCCACCGGTGAAACAATCATCAGAAGCTGAGTTCAATGGGCCTAGTTTACTGCAATAGGAATTCCCATATTCAGTTCCCAGGGGATCGTAAGCGGAAACCAGACCATTGAATGCTTCCTCGGCATTACGGTAATAATTTGCTTCCAAAGCGGTCCCTTTTGGTTCAACATTGACAAAATCTTTTGAACAGGAATTCAGGAATATGCCGCCAGCAACAAACACCAACAAGATTATAATATTTGTTTTCATGTTTTTTTGTATTTATGATTAATTAAAATGTTACAGTTAGACCTGCCATAAACGAACGGGCTTGTGGATAAATACCACGATCAATTCCATAGCTATATCCACCAATCTCAGGATCAAAACCATTATATTTGGTATATGTAGCAAGATTATTAGAACTCACATAAACACGCAATTGCTGTAACCCTATTTTTTCAACAGTAGTTTTAGGCAGTGTGTATCCAATCTGTAAAGTTTTTATCCTAAAGTAGGCGCCACTGGTCAAGTAAAAATTTGATGGGCTGCTGAAATTTTTATTTACATCATTGGTCGTCAACCTAGGGAAAGTATTCGATGTTCCTTCACCCGTCCAACGGCCTAATGCCTCAGTTGTCCAGTTGGCATTTGGGATATCCAATCTGCGTAGCCCATTATATACATCATTTCCGGCAACACCCTGACCAAAAGCCAAAATATCAAATCCTTTAAAGTTAGCAGATACTGAAGCTCCAAAAGACCATGTTGGAGTAGGGTCACCAATAAACGTACGGTCATCGGCGGTAATTTTTCCATCTGGAACCCCATCTGGACCGCTGAGGTCAGCATACCGGAAATCTCCTGGTTTAGCATTTGGCTGGATCAAAGTAACATTGCCATTATCATCGGTAACTTTGTAGTAGTTTATTTCAGCCTGCGACTGGAAAATATCTAAAATCTCAAAACCATAAAAGGATCCGATTGGATGACCAACAGCATTCCGTGTTAATTCGTAATCACTTGATTGGAAACCTTGACCGGTTGTAAATTCAACCGAGCCCAGATCAGTAACTTCGTTTTGTAGGTAGGATGCATTTCCGCTAATCTTGAAATCAACCTCGCCAAGCTGTTTATGGAAACCTAGCTCAAATTCTACACCTTTATTCATCATGGAAGCCACATTCCCAATTGGATTTCCGGCAGCACCAACATATCCAGGGATATGGAATTCAGCAAGCATACCCGATGTTTTTTTATTATAAACATCAAAAACAACTGAAAAATATTTAAGTACCGTAGCCTCGAATCCAAGATTTAACTGGCTGGTTTCTTCCCATTTCAAATCAGGATTCGACGGCCTATTTGGGCTATAACCAATGGTATATAAATCATTACCAAAAGTATAATCGCGGCCTCCGCCTATTGTTGCCAGATAAAGAAAATTGTCAATTCCATCATTTCCTACAACACCATAGGATCCCCTCACCTTCAATAAGTTCACAATTTCATTTTTTGGCCAGAAATCTTCACGTGAGACAACCCAGCCTAATGATGCTGATGGGAAGGTACCATATTTATTGTTGGGGCCAAACTTGGAAGAACCATCACGGCGAATAATACCAGTAAACAAGTATTTTTCACTGTAATTGTATATAACACGTGCAAACAAGGAACTTAACCTATGGTCGGGAGCTTCCCATCCATAGCCATCTCTTTGGTCAGCTGTTGTTGTAAAATTCATAGAAGCGGCTTCAAAGGTGTTAACAGGCAGATTCTGATAGTTCATGCCCATACCTTTAGAATTATCAACCATGGCACTTGTACCAACCAAGGCCGTAATATTGCTCGCACCAATTAAAGTAGAATAGGATAGGGTGTTTTCAAAATTCCAAGTGAAACCAGAATTGTTACTTTTAGAAAATGAGTTTAGAGCAGTTGAAGTAGAAGCATTAAGGTAAAAAACAGGGGTAAAGCTTTCATCGCCCCAATAGGCTAATTTGGCGCCGAGGTCTGATTTAAACTTTAAGCCTTTTATAGGTTCAACCTCAGCATAAACATCACCTACAAAATTATCGGACCATCCGAAATTCCCTTGCCGGGTCTGAATATAAGCAAGCGGATTAGTCATTTCCTGTCCTACATATTTCGAAATACCATAAGGATTCCCATTGGCATCCCTTATCACCGGATGGTCGGAATAAGGCGAGGAATCTGCAATAGCCGGATCTGTGACAACTATCTGTGTAATTGGATCAAGGTTTACTGCTGATGCCAATGGGCCACCATACTCACTGTTTGTATTTAGTGATCCTTGGCTCTTCATGTGTGAATAACCAAAATTATTTCCAAACCTAAGCCATTCCTTAACTTTATGGTCAGAGTTAAGGCGAATTGTAATCCTTTTATAGTTTGAAATAGAAGAAGCGACAACCCCTTCCTGATCAAAATATCCAAATGATGTATAAAAAGTTGACTTGTCATTTCCACCACTCACGCTTAGTTCGTGATTTTGGATGCCTGCACTGTTGTTGAAAATAGTGCTCTGCCAGTCAGTTCCTATACCAAAAATAGCAGGGTCAGGAAAAGGCTTTGTCTGGTTAGCATTCATGGCAGCTTCATTCTGGAGGGTTGCATATTGGGTTGCATTCAGCATTTCCAATTTCTTTGCAGGGGATTGGGTGCCTACATAAGTATTATAGTTCACCAGAAGTTTACCTGATTTCCCTTTTTTAGTAGTCACCAGAATTACTCCACTGGCAGCTCTGGTACCATAAATGGCAGCCGAGGCAGCATCTTTTAACACATCAATTGATTCAATGTCAGACGAATTCAAATAATCAATACCACCTGAAATAGGCACACCATCAACTACAAACAATGGATCGCTATTGCCAGTTGATGTTGCACCACGAATACGTATTGTGGAACCTGCACCTGGCTGTCCTGAACTGGAAGTAATGGTAACACCTGAAGTCCTTCCCTGCAATGCCTGTTCGATACGGGTAACCTGCACATTTTCCAGGTCTTTTGCCTTAACACTGGAAATAGCGCCAGTAACAACACTTTTTTTCTGTGAACCGTAGCCGATTACAACGATACCTTCCAAATCCACTTTTTCGTCTTCCATTTTTACCTTTAATGGAACACCTCCTGTAGCCTGTATTTCCATTTTTATCTTGCCGATAAACGAAAAAATAAGGGTTTCGGCTGGATTTGAAGTTTTAAGGTAAAATGCACCATTGATATCGGTTGTAGTGCCTTCGGAAGTGCCTTTTAAGGCAACACTTACACCGGGAACGGTTTCACCTAAATTATCGGTAACGGTGCCGCTGTAAACATACGTTTTTTGGGCAAACAGCAAGGAAGAAATACCGAGCCATAGAATCCCTGTTAGCATCAGCACTTTGGTTCGCATGGTGCTGCTTCGTGGAAAATTGTTGAGGTTTGTTTTCATAATGGTTAATTTGGGTTGGTTGAGGTGTTAAAGTTTCACAATTAATTGAAATACAGATTGGTTGGCGTATTATTTCAATCCATTTTTTGTTGGTGTAATTTTGACACGAAGATAGGTATATTATTTATACAATTACAAATTCAGGAAAGTTTATTTTGAAATTAATTATTCTGTCGAATCTGTATGGTTGACTGTACATTGTTCAAATATGGCAAACAAATATTGATACAGATAAAAAATATAAAACGCACCAAATAATAAAACACATAACTACTTGGTGCATATATGTACTTACTCTCAAGGTGTTATTTATAAATTCAAAAAACTGGTCATATTTTTGATCAATCTAACCGAGGAGAAAAAGACACATAAAACACGGCACTGGAGAGCAATGCGAAGTGTTTTATATGTCTTTTATCAATTATTTTTCAAAATCAGGCAAATTAGTTCAGATTTCCATAGAAATGACACCTGAATACCTCTTGGCCTTATGGGGATTTAGTATCCAGGATTTTGAACGAGATAAGCGTTTTTATCCATTTCCGCCTGAGGGATTGGCCACAACAACCTGTTTTGGGTCAACTGGTAACCGAGGTTCTGCCCGCTTTGGTCTTTCGCGTTGTTTATCACTTCTATAACCCTTCCAGTCCGTTTCAGATCGTACCAGCGATGGCCTTCAAAAGCCAACTCCAGCCTGCGCTCTTTTTCAATAGCAAGTCGCATGGCAGCCTGGTTGGATGCTGTGGTATTTGGTAGGTTAACACGCGTACGGATCTGGTTAACAAGGGCTGCAGCACCAGACACATCCCCGGTTTCGTTCAATGCTTCGGCCTTTAAGAGCAAAATATCGGCCAACCTCATGAAAATATAATTCTGCGGGCTGGGCGATGTGATATTGCGCCATTTGTTGCCAAACGGATAGCTGGTTTGCGGCCAGTGTGCATCGTTCCATTTGCCGGTAACATCCAGAAAAACGACAGATGAATTCTTGCGGATTATATCTCCTTCGTCAGTAAATGCTTTCAAAAGGTCATTGGATGGAATATTGAATTTTTTCCAATCCATACCCATAAACATGGAGGTGCCCCAGTTTCCACTTGAGCTGGTACCGGCATAATTGACTTCAAATATTGATTCGGAAGAATTCTCTGAACTTCCATCCCAAAGTTTGTCGTAGGTTGGCAGAAGGCTGTAAGGACCGGCGACAACATCGTTACAATATTTCAGTACTTTATCCCACTGATGGGGTTCCTGTGTGGCATACACATAAGCTAAAAGACTGTTAACAGCACCGGTGGTTGCATACCCTTTGTCTATGGCAGAAACTTTTACCCCGCCCAAAGCAGTTTCAAGGTCAAGGATAATCTGTTTGTAAACTTCGGCCATTGGCACTCTTGGAGGAAAAAGGATTGGGTAAACCTCTTCGAAATTGGCCGCACTAATCGTCTTTACCTCAGTAAGCTGGAGTGGGACATCCCCCCAAAGTTGCACCAACTGGAAGTACATATAGGCCCTGATGAAGGATGCTTCCGCTATCATTTCTTTCTTCCGCTGGGCTGAAAGGTTTGGGTCTGTAACAGCATTTACATTGTTGATCAATGTGTTAGCTTTTCCAATGGTCGAGTAAAGGTAACCCCAATCGCGGCTAACATTGGAGTTGGTGGCATCAATATTATAGCCGTCAATCTGGAAATTGGCTGGGTTATCGGCTCCTGCATAAGCATCGTCCGACTGTGCATCGCCATTCACAAAATAGTCGAGTTCGAAATACTCATTTTTAAAATCAGAATACGCACCCGACAGTGCAGCTTCAGCATCCCCTGCTGATTTGTAAAGGATAGAGTCAGAACTCTGGTTTATAATGGCGATACCTTGTGATACAGGTTTCAGGTCGAGGAATTTCGAGCAGGAAGCCAAAAGCAGCAAAAAGGAGGCCGATAAGAAAAGTATGGTTATCTTTTTCATGGTTATCTTTTTCATGGTTCGCGATTTTTTTAGAATTCAACATTTAGCCCAACAATCATGGTTTGAGCCTGCGGATAAGTGCCATAATCAATGCCTAAAACCACGCCGCTGATTCCCCCATTGGTTCCGTAAGAATTCACCTCCGGATCAAAGCCTGTGTATTTGGTAAAAGTAAGCAGGTTCTGACCTGTAATATAAACAGATAGTTTACGAATAGCTTTCACCTTTGCATTGTTATCTAAAACCTTATATGACAAGGTAACAGATTTTAACCTGAGATAGGAACCGTCCTCGACAAAGCGGGTTGAATTGCTCACGTTTTCAGTATTTCCGGTTACTTTCGGGATATCGGTTATCGTATTTTCGGGTGTCCATCTCCTGAGAACTGCTGTGGATTGGTTCTTACTGTCGAACATGCCTTCGAGGTCAATGCGGGTAGAATTATAAATGTCGTTGCCCTGGCTGCCCTGGAAGAAGAAATTCAAATTGAAATCGCCATAGCTCAGGTCGTTGGTAAACCCATACACAAATTTAGGCTGGGCACAACCAATAATGGTACGGTCGCCCGGGCCAACATCGCCGCTATTATTAACATCCTTATACTTTAACATACCCGTTGTAGGATCAACCCCGTCAACAATATACCCAAAGAAGGTACCAAGCGGTTCGCCTTCCCTGAAAAGGATGACATCCTGGTTGTTGCTGTAAATTCTGCCGTAATAATCATCTCCCGGGAATTTCAGCCAACTGACCTTATTCTTGTTGAACGACATGTTAAAGTCAGAGGTCCAGCGGAGTTTGCTGTCGATGTTTACTGTACTGATGTTGAATTCAATCCCCTTATTCTCTATTTCCCCAGCATTTGTAATTAACGAAGCTATATTGGTGGTTGCCGGCCATCTAACAGGAAGTATCAGGTCGGTTGTCTTTTTATAGTAGGCATCTACAGTTAGGGTAATCTTCGAATTCAAGACAGTTAAATCGAATCCAAGATTGGTTTGGGTGGTGGTTTCCCACTTTAGGTCAGGGTTTCCCATTGTATTCAGACTGGAACCAGGACCGGAAAGCGGTGAGGTCGGAGTAACACGGTAATAATCATTCAATCCCCACTGGCTATAAGGAGGGATACCTTCCTGATTCCCATTTTTCCCCCATCCACCTCTGATTTTCAGGTCATTGATAAATGTAATATCTTTCATGAATTCTTCGGATGAAATGCGCCAAGCTGCTGAAAACGAAGGAAAAGTCCCCCAGTGCTGCGCCAGTTTTGATGATCCGTCGCGCCGGATACTTGCAGTGAGGTAGTATTTGCTGTTGTAATCCCACGAAGCCCTGCCGAAAAATGATGCAATTGCCCAGTCGCTGTAACTGGTACTTGCCCAAATGGTATTTGCAGCAATTAGGCTCTGCACATTTGCATCGGCCGGAAAATCATTTCCGGTAATATAGGAATCGTACCATCTGTTTTTCTGGGCACTGCTCCCAATTAATGCCGTAATTTTATGTTTTCCGATAGCGTATGAATAATCCAAAGTGTTCTCCCAAAGCCAGGTACTGGAATTCGATTTGTCGGAAGCTCCCTGTCCATTTGCTTTTCTTCCTGCAACAGTTTGATACGGGTTCAGGTAAAAATCCCATTGGTGATTGCTCATTTCAATCCCACCTGTTGATTTCAGATAAAGGCCATCGAATAATTTGGCTTGGGCATACAGGTTGCCAAACAACTGCCGGTCAACCGATAACTGTAGAGGGCCATTCATATAAGCAATTGGGTTTTCCCATGAAGGCTGGAAAGGGTTGGGATCGTACGATGTTTTGTCGGTAAGCACGAATGTTGGTGAGGTCTCATCCTTCCAGGTATTCAGGAACGGAGGTGTATTCAAGGTGCTCATAATCACGCCACCCCTGCCAGAACTTGCATTGTCAGGTGTGTCCTTTGTATTTACATTCATCACGTTGATGCTGGTACCGATTTTAAACCAGGACCTGACTTCATTGTCGATGTTTACCCTTACGTTATAACGATCGAAACGTGCTGGTTTAACCATACCGGCTTCACTGAGATAAGCCCCGGAAATAAAATATTTCGTTTTGCTGTCACCGCCTGTTACCGAGAATTGGTAGGATTGGTTATTCCCTGTTCCGAAAACCTTGTCACTCCAGTTAGTATAATCTGTCCTGCTCGGGTCAATACCTCCTGACATCATTTCATTCATGAGCTTACGATATTCTTTGGTATCAAGTACATCAATCGGCTTACGAAGCTTAGAGAAGCCGAAATACGTATTAAAACTTATAATCGGATCCTTTTCGCTGCCCCGTTTTGTAGTAATAAGTACAACACCATTGGCAGCACGTGCCCCATAAATAGCGGATGATGACGCATCTTTAAGCACGCTCATCGAAGATATGTCGTTAGGATTAATTCCCGAAATATCCTTGGTAGGAACACCATCAACCACATAAAGCGGTTCGTTGCTAAGCGTAACCGAAGTTGCACCGCGTACGCGCACCGAAAGTGCCGAACCGGGTTTTCCCGATGTTTGAACAACCTGAACACCGGCAGCTTTTCCCTGTATGGCTTGAGCGGCCGAAACAAGTGGCCTGTCTTTCAGTTCTTTTTCGCCAACCACCGAAACGGCTGTGGTCAAATCCTTCTTTTTTTGAGTGCCGTAGCCAATAACCACAACCTGATCAAGGGTTTGAGCCTGCTCTTCGAGGACAACATTGATAATGGACTGGTTGCCAACAACAATATCCTGCGCAAGGAAGCCAATAAAACTAAACCGCAGCGAACCTGATGTAAAATCGAGACGGTATTTTCCATCAATATCGGTAAGTGTACCGGTTTGTGTACCAACAATTTGAACTGTTACGCCTGGCATACCAATACCTTTGGCATCGGTAACCTTTCCAGTAATTGCCTTGTTTTGGGCAAAAACGGAAAAGTTAAACATAAGTAAAATAAGTAGAGTATATGTTTTTTTCATCTTCTAAAGTTTTTTGTTTTTGTGGTAAAAAATATTTTTAAATCAGAAACAAAGTATAATGTATTAAATGAATCATATCTATAAATCGTATCTTCTCAATCCCTAAAAAACGGAATTTAAAAAAAAAGCAAGAGCGAGCCGAAAACCCGCCCACTCTTGATTTTAAATACATTGAAAATTAATTTATTCCGTTCTACCTTTCAAGGATTGCCGACCAAGCCGAAGCACCATTATGAGTTGCAGATAAGTCAACCGTAACAAATAAATATTCCTTTGTTGCAGTTTTGGCATAACCCATAACTTCGTAAACATTGGTTGAAAAACCACCGTTTGGAGCTTTTGTTTTATCCGTGTTTTCGCCGCCATAATACCCTTTATAGAAACCTAAGAAAGCTGCAAAACCAGCACCATTGGTCAGGGTAATTATCGGACGGGAATTTACGCCTTTACTTGCTGGAGTAAATGTATAGGAGTGGGTTGCACTACCGAAAGCAGCACCATTACCACTGGCAGCAATGCCTGCATCATCTATACATCCATTTGTTCCGCCAAAATAGCCATCGTTACGAGCCGATCCTTTTGTTGCGTATTTGAATACACCACCAGTGCTAAACGTGAATTCGTCATTAACCAGGCAAGTCCAATCGTTTTCACCAGTTCCTGATACCATATTGGCTTTTGGCAATGCCCACCAAGCGCCGCTACCAAGTGCTGGACCAACAAATATTGACATTTCTTCAGCACGAACTTTCCAAGCAGCACCTTGCAATTTAGCATCAGTAAGCACATCGGAAGTAACAAATACAGTTTGTGAAGCTGTACTTTCGCCATTCGAATTGGTTGCAGTAAGTTTAAGAAGGTAAGGGCCGCCGCTTGCATAAGTATGTACAGGGCTCATTTCGGTGGAAGTGGTTCCATCACCAAAATCCCACAAATAGGAAGTTGCCTCTGTTGTTGTATTGGTACAAGTTACTGCAAGTCCGTTTATAACTAACGAAAAACCAGCAGTAGGTTTGTTGCCAGGAAGAGCAGGCTCGTCAGCAGGATTGTCGTAGTGAACAAGTACAAACCTCCAATATCCGCCAGCAGCGGCATCAGTTGGGTTGAATTTGTAGTTTACCTGTACAATAAGGGTATCAGTTGTTCCATCGGTTAGACTTATAACATCATAAGTGACAGAATCCTGAACCATTGGGGTAAGTTTCATTACTTCACAATCGGTTGAAGCTTTTAGGAAACCGATGAAAGCACCTTTTCCAATTGCAGTAACCTTTTTTGAAGCTACATCCAAACGGAATTTATGCGTTCCATTGCCCCATGCTGAAAGGTTTTCATTATTTGGAGCAATTCCTACCATAGGATCTGCAGTCAAAGCGCATTTGTTATCAGGAGTAAAAACTCCACCTTCAGCCCAATAATCGCCTTTAGCATCAAAAGCCATTGAACCATCGCGTTTAAATGTCCATTCATCGTTGAACAAACATGGTCGTTTAGCCAGTTCGTCATTGCCATTACCAACAGCCCACCAGATTGTAGAATGATCAATAGGGCCAACTTCAAGAGGGAAAACGCCAGTTGTAACATCACGCAGAAGTTTCCAGGTTTTGCCGGTTGCACCTTCACCAACAAGCATTGTTAAGGCAGCATTAGGATCAGCGAGAGTAACTTTGGCCGAAAATACATCGGTAACCCCACCTGGAGATGTAGCGGTGAGTTTTACCGTAAATTCGCCAACAGCAGCATAAGTGTGGGTTGGGTTCTCTTCAGCAGAAACTGCAGAAGCATCGCCAAAATCCCAAGATACGGATTTAAAGTTCTTTGACTCATTAACAAATACAACTTTCATAAAATCGGTTGGATCGGTCGAAGAAGAAAAACTTGCAATAACAGCAGGTTCCGGATCATCCTTTTTACAGGAACTTACAAGGGTAACTGCTAAAAGCAATAGCAGTGCCCAGTTTAATTTCATTGTTTTTTTCATGATTTTGGTTGAGGTTTAAGTGTAATTATAACACGAAGATACTATTTCTTTTAATAAAAAAGATAAATGCAAAACCTATTTTAATTAATTTTTTATTTAGGATATAGATATATAAAATACATATACCTGTTTTTCATTTATTTGCATCGTTATTTAGAATGATTCTAAATTACAAATTTTCAAGTTTGTTGATTTTTTTTCTAAGTGGTTTAACACCGTTTTAATAGCAAAAACTTATCTAACCATCTTAGTTAGCTGCTCTGATAATTCTTGGTAATTGGTGGATATTGTAACCGATTTCGTAGTCAAATTTACCAATTCGCTCAAAGTTTCGGGAATGGACACAGGATTATTGGTCGCTTTTTCAACTTCATCGGGGAACTTTGCTGGATGCGCCGTTTCGAGAAAAATGCTATAATAATCATCCGACAAACCATATTCTTTCAAACCCAAATAGGCAATAGCCCCATGTGGATCAGCTTGGTACGAATAAAGATTCTGTAATTCTGTCATCGCTGATCTGTTTTGTCCATCATCGAAAGAGTAAGACTTTATTTGCGAAACAATAACATCATGCCGTTTTTGACAGATTTCCAACAAACGTGGAAAATTACTTGGGTTTCCAACATCCATTGCGTTGGAAATGGTATGGACGGTTTGCTGCGGTTTATATTCACCGCTTTTTAAATAATCGGGCACTATGCGGTTGCGGTTGGTGGCAGCAATAAACTGATGAACTGGAAGCCCCATTTTTTTTGCCATCAATCCGGCTGTTAAATTGCCAAGGTTGCCACTTGGCACACTCATTACAACAGGTTTATTAACTTTGCCTAATTGCGCCAGAGCGTGGAAATAAAAAAAGGACTGCGGAAATAAACGTGCAAAATTTATTGAATTGGCTGAAGTCAGATTCAATTGGCTGTTCAGTTTTTTATCGGCAAAAGCCAGTTTCACCAAACGCTGGCAATCATCAAAATCGCCGTTTACTTCAAGGGCGGTAATGTTGCCGCCCATGGTAGTTAGCTGTTTTTCCTGCAATTCGCTAACTTTACCCGATGGATAAAGAATCACCACTTTGATGCCTTTCTTATTGTAAAAAGCATTTGCAACCGCACTTCCGGTATCTCCTGAAGTAGCGACCATGATCACAACTTCTTTATTTTCATTTTTTAATAAATGTTGGAAAAGTCCTGCCATAAAACGTGCCCCTACATCTTTAAAAGCAAGGGTTGGGCCATGAAATAGTTCTAACACAAAAAGGTTTTCGCCCAATTGTTTTAAAGGAATTGGGAAATTTAAGGCATCATCAACAATTTGCTGCAATTCGTTGTACGGAACATCGTCTCCTAACATTGCCTTCGAAACTTCCAGGGCAATTTCCTGAAGGCTCAAATCGGGAAGTGTTGTATAAAACGAATCTGGCAAAACAGGAATAAACTCAGGCATATATAAACCAGATGTACCTGAAATACTTTTAATTACAGCTTCATGTGACGAAACTTTATGGCTTGGGTTGTTGATGTCGTAGAATTTCATTTTATTTTTTAACTTTATAGGTTTTATCCAATTCAGAATATTTTTACTCAATGGCATTATAAAATACCACTGATGCTCTTAAAACTCAACTAAATCAACAATACTTGTTCCTTTTGAATTTAATTGCGAAACGTAAGCCTCATTAAAAAGCCCAATTTTAGTAAAACCAGCTTGTATGACAGCGGCAACGGTAGATGCGTTTTCTTGGCCTTGGCACAGTGCAAAAACCGAAGGACCGGATCCCGAAATCCCGCAACCAATTGCCCCTGAACGCATTGCCGAATTTTTAATTTCTTCAAAACCGGGGATAAGCTGGATTCGTTTTGGTTCGGCCAATAAGTCCGACATCGAACGTTTCATCAGATCGTAATCACTTTTAATCAAAGCAACCATAAACCCAGCGGTGTTTGCACTCTGAATAATTGCATTTTCGACCGAGACCTCATTTTTCAATACCCGTCTGGCATCGGAAGTATTAATCTCGATGTGTGGATGCACAACAGCAGAATACAAATCACCCGGCGATTCAACCTGGATAATATCCAAAGGACTATAACTCCGTATAAGCACAAATCCGCCAAGCAAGGCTGGAGCTACATTATCTGCGTGGGCCGTGCCACAAGCAATTCTTTCACCTTCCATAGCAAAAGGAATCAACTCACTGGTAGTCAAAGGATTTCCCAAAAGATGGTTTGCCGCAAAAACAGCCGCTGCCGAGCTTGATGCGCTGCTGCCCATTCCGCTTCCCAAGGGCATATTTTTTTCAAGGATTATTTCCAGCTTGATATGGCTGTTTCCAGTTGCTTGCAAAAAGGCATCCACGGCAACACCGGCAGTATTTTTATGCCTTTCGGCGGGTACGAGATGCCCATATTTTCCTTTCAGGATAACTGTAGAGTTGTTGCTTTCGTTTATTAAATTAACGGTTACTTTATCGCCAATACCTTGGATTGCGAAACCCATGATATCGAAACCGCAACCCACATTGGCAACGCTTGCCGGGGCAAAAGCTGTAACTGATTTGTATTTGATCATAGAATTATTTTTAAAATGTGGTTTAAATAACCGTTTCATCAATCAAACGCTTCGAGGGTTGAAAAAACCACTCGAAGGGTTGATTTTCCATTAACTATTTTCCATTAACACTTCGACTTCGCTCAGTGTCCGCCATCAACTATTCTCCCACCAAGTAACCGCTTCGAGGGTTGAAAATACCACTCGAAGGGTTGATTTTCTATTTTCCATCAACAATTTTCCATTAACACTTCGACATGTTTCGGCGATGGTTCGACCAAAACTCACCAACCAAAGCTCAACAACCATCGCTCAGTGTCCGCCATTAAACCATTAACCATTAACTATTATCTATTAACCATTAACTATTCTCCATTTCCTACTCCCTAATGCCTCAATCCCTCAGCAATGCGAACAATATCGGCCAGCACACCAGCAGAAGTTACATTTACTCCAGCCCCAGGGCCTTTTATCACCATTGGATATTGTTGGTAGTATTTGGTTGTGAGGCTTATACAGTTTTCGGTCCCACGCAAACTATAAAAAGCGTGGGTTTCATCCACTTCAAGAACTGAAACTTTTGCCTTGCCATTTTCAATTTCGGCAACATAGCGTAATCTTTTGCCATTGGCTTTAGCTTCTTCAAATCGTTTTTGGAATGGATTATTGTAATTTTCCAATTCCTCGAAAAATGCTGGGACATCTTTCGCATTTGCACATTCAACCGACATAAGAGGCTCTACCTCAATATCTGATTCTTCGATTGCCCAGCCACATTCCCTAGCGAGGATTAGGCATTTCCTTGCCACGTCCATACCACTCAGGTCGTCGCGTGGGTCGGGTTCGGTGTAATTGTTTTCCTTGGCATATTTTACCAGTTCGCTAAAAGATGTATTTCCGTCATATTCGGATAAAAGATAATTCATAGTGCCTGATAAAACGGCTTCAATTTTGTTTACATGATCGCCACTGCTGATAAGGCTTTGCAATACATTTATAACCGGCAAGCCTGCACCAACATTTGTTTCGTAATGAAACGGCGTATTCCTCTTTTTGGCAGATTGGTGCAATAGGTTATACTCGTACATATTCTGTGTGTTCGCCCGTTTGTTGGCAGTAACAACAGCTATATTATTAGATAACAATGCGTTATAAAATATTACCGGATCATTGGATGCAGTTACATCTATAAATACACTGTTTTCGAGGTTTTGGGTTATAATATTTTCGGTTAATTGTTGAAGGTCAGAGTTTACGGAACTCGCGTGAAGCAAATCCTGGTAACTTTCAATTTCAATATCTTCGTCGCTGACTATCATTTTTCGGCTGTTGCACAAGCCACAAACTTTCAGCATTATTTTTTGCTCAATCAGGTTTTGCTTTTGTGCCGAAATCATTTCGAGCAATTTGCTCCCGATTGCGCCAGTACCTATTATATATAAGTGTAGTTGCAACAACTCGTAATTGAACAAGGATTGATGAAGTACCCGAAGCGCTTTTTGAAGGTGCAGTTGCTCGATAACGATAGAAATATTTAATTCGGAACTGCCTTGGCAAATGGCTTTGACATTGATCCCGTTGCGGCCAAGCGGGCCAAAAACGCGGGCCGAAACGCCTGGCATTTTACGCATGTTTTCACCAACAACTGCTACTACAGCCAACCCATCTTCATAATTAATGTCGGATATTAAACCGGAATTTAGTTCCTCGGCAAAAGCTTTACGCAGCAGATTACAAGCTTGCTCAGCTTCCTTGCGCAAAATACCAATACAAATAGAATGTTCGGACGAAGCCTGGCTGATAAGTATGACACTTATGGAATGTTGCGCCAAAACCCGGAACATCCGTGCTGAAACCCCAGCTACCCCAACCATGCCGCTGCCTTCGAGATTGATAAGGCAAATGTTTTTTAAGGACGAAATCCCTTTAATAAATCCACTGTCTTTGACCGACTCCTTACAAATTAAAGTTCCCTGATGCGATGGGTTAAACGTGTTTTTGACAAGAATAGGTATTTCTTTTGCCATGGCGGGCTGCATGGTAGCAGGAAAAATTACTTTTGCCCCGAAATGCGTCAATTCCATGGCTTCGTTGTACGAAAGCTGTGAAATACTTTGCGCTTCTTTGACAAAACGTGGATCGGCTGTCATAACACCATCTACATCTGTCCATATTTCTATTGCATCGGCATTTAATGCTGCCCCTAAAATTGAAGCGGTATAATCGGAACCACTACGGCCAAGGGTTGTGGTTTGTCCATGCAAAGTACTGGCAATAAAGCCGGTAACAACATTTATACCTGCATTTTCGGCAAAGTAATTTTGAATCAAACGATTGCTAATTTCAAAATCGACTTTGGCATATCCAAAATTTGCATCTGTCTTTATTAGATTGCGAGCATCAGTATAGTTGACAACTGGTAAAACAGCCTTCAAAGCACATGCGATAACAAAAGCCGACAATCGTTCGCCAAAACTCAAAATCAAATCGTGGGTACGCAGGGTCAATTCGCCTACAAGAGATGCCCCTTTTGCTATCCCCGAAAGTTCGTTGCAAATAGCCATTACCTCGGCCATTACGCTAGGCTGCAAGGATAAGGGCAGCAGGGTTTTGATAGTTTTTAAGTGGCGCTGTTCTATTTCGGTAATTATTGTTTCGTAGCCCGATTTTTCTATCGGGATCATTTCGCATAGTTTTACCAATTGGTCTGTGATTCCACCTTGAGCCGAAACGACCAAAGTGATTTTATCATATCGCAAACAGTAATCAGCAACGATACCGATTACGTTTTTTATCCTTACGGGATCGGCGATGGATGAACCCCCAAATTTCAATATCCTCATAACATAGTTTTTTATTGTTTTGAATCCATTTAATTTCCATTTAACATCTCAATTTCTCTCATTGTATTATACGCAATTTCTTTTTTTCTCAATTTCCAGCTTTCCTTTTCTAACCCGTAATACAATTTCCTTTTCAAAAAAAAACGCCTCTCGTTGGAATCGAGAAGGCGCTTGAATAAAAAGCAATCATTCTCAACCCTGTGGAGGTTGGGTGGTAGTTGTAGAAGTGGTTTTCATGTCGGCCCTATGCATCCTGCCTAAAATTAGAAAGCCATCCGTTTATTGGGATGGCTTTAATGTTTTATTAACAAAGCAACCCCGTACTACCCCAATGTGGTAGTGGTAACGGTTGTTGACGTTATTTTGTTGGTTTCTTTCATGGTTTATGTTTGCAAATGTAGGAATAAACTTTTAAATGGAAAAATTTATTTTTTCTGGAATCACAAAATGAGATTCAGTCCTATTAAAATCTGCAAGAAATAGATGAGCGGCCGGGTTTGACCATTTATGAAAACGTTTTGACTTTTCCGTTGCAGATTCAGCAGAAATAATACAAAATACAAGCGTGTTTCGAGTGAAAAAGTAGCGCAAACTGATTTTGCAAAAAGGCACATTAGAAATTTTTCCTTAACACACTTTTATTTCTATTAGTCTGAGAATATTTAGCATATATAGTTGATATACAATAGTATGAAAATAATCAATTTTCTAGACATAAATTTCCAAGCTGACATTCAAATGGATGCAAAATTGGTTGTATTGACATTGTGAGTTTTTCGTAAAGCTTGTTGGTATGAAATTTCAGTTTCTTTTGCCTTCCTGAAATTACCCTTTCACTTGATCCTGATATAAACCTGAATATGAAGCATTTAATCCTGTTAGCAAGCAATCCCTTGTATTGGTATTTTGGCCATAGCTCTATAGAGAAAAAAGTATTGTTTGGATACCAATCAATAAGGCACTCATTTACCTGCATTTCTTGCGGGAATATAAGTGCCACTTAAAACTTTTCTGTGAGCGAAGAATATGTAGCCACCACCATTTCCGAAAGTTGTCTACTTGAGGCTGAAGTGACTGACTTCTTTGAAGAATAGAAGCTTTCCGAAGTGTTTTGGGTATCTAAAAATGGAAACCTAACATTTAGATTCCAACTACTAACCAAAAACTGTAAACCTTTACAGGTGATAGGCTGTTTTTTTGATGTTTCTGTTACCGATATTTGAGACCTTTTATTCCCTTTTAGGTGATTTAGCCGATTTATTAATCATAACAAGTTGAACGACAGCATATACATAGTGCCCCCATACACCCAGCAGCATAATTATAAGTGTAACCACCATCCAAAGCGGTGCAATAGGAGTCCACAACTCACGCGTAGGACGATCGGGGCTGATAAGGTATTTGTGCAGTCCCCAGTTGTTGGCTGCCGATCCTTGTACGGTGCCAAAAATATCATTTTCCTCTATCGAAGCTACAACGGTCAGGTTTCCCAATGAATCGCCAATGATGGTATTAGGGAATTCGGCAGTTCCTGTACCTGTTGAATCTAGGGTGATTTCAGCGATTTTCAGCATACTGAACATTTTTGGGACTGATACAAACACCGTCCCTTCGGTTATCGGGCTATCCTTCCCATCTCCGCTTAACTGTGTGGCTTCCACTTTTACATAGCGGATTGAATCCTCCTCGTAAAATGAAACTACCAGTTTTGCCGGTTTCAGGCTGAACTCGCCTTCCGATGCTTCGAATTTGCTGTTTCCTTCGTACACGGCTTTCAGCGAAAGCATCTGCTGTTCGTTGCGCAGGTATGAGTTGCTTGCAGGAATTTTCAGAACGGCAGTTCCGTGAAAATCGGTCTTGGCCGTGCCTATCTTTAAATCGCCGTCTTTTTCGACTGAGTAAAACGTTACGGGTGCATTTGCCAGGTTTGTACTTCCACTTTCGTGTTTCACGCTGACGATGCATTTTAGCTGAATGCTATCATCCGATGTGCTTATACAGGCAAACCGGATAACGGTGCTTGCCGGTGCGGTAGTGTCGGCACCAGCCTGGGCAGATGCCTGCATCCATCCCGTTACCAATATGACAACAACTAAAATTCCTGATTTTATCCTTTTCATAATAAATTCTTTAAGACTGATTATTAATGAGCTTTTTACAATACCCTTACATCAAATGAAGATCGCCGGGTTGTTCTGGTTCTTCTTTCAGATCGGAAACTTGAACAATGGGTATAAGTTTTGACCCAATGGTAAAAAGCAGACAAAACATGGCAACACCGGCAGCTGTCAGGGCCCATTCAACCCAGGTGGCAGAGTATAGTTGCCAGGCAAGCCTTTCATCCTGTATTGGGAGATAAGGTGTTTCGAGTGTAGGAACTACAATCAGGTAGCGGTTGATCCACAAGGCAATAACCACGACAACTGCGGCTATGGTTATATTGTTGATGGTGCGGAGTTTCCTGAAACCAACCACAATCAGGGGAACAAGCACGCCCACATAGTTGGATAAGATAAACAGGTTAAAGTAGTTTTTCAGCAATACCTGTATGAGTTGTTCGTCATTTTTTTCCGATCCATACCATTTTGTCAGGTATTCGCTGAAAGTAAAGTACCCGAAAAAGGCTCCCAGAACCAGCATGATAACTCCTACGTTTACAAAGTGTTTGAGTGTGATGTGCTCCTCAAGGTGGTATACCTTTCTGAAAACGAACATCGATACTATAAGTACCCCGGTTCCTGAATAAACGGCAGCGATTACAAAGTAAGGACCAAAAATTGTACTATGCCAGCCTGGCTGAAGTGTAACACTGAAAATCCATGCCAGTACAGAGTAAACTATAATGGCTATTGCAATTACCATTCCTGCCATAACATCAGTAGCTCTTTTAAGCCTAAGTTGTTGCTCTGGAGTACCGGTATAACCAAGTGCCAGGATTTTGTACATTTTTTTCTGCCATTGTGGAACTTTTAGTTCGGTAAAATCGCGCATTTTACCTAAATCGCGCAACAATGCCAGATAAAGGAATAGAATACATCCAATGATATCGGTTGAGATTGCAATTACGTCCCATGTAATTGGTGACTGAATTCTGCCAAAGAGAATCAGGTTCGGCAATCGGTCGAGCCGGCCAACACACAGCATGATAAAGCAAGGACCAATTAAAAGTGAGATAATGGTAATGAACTCTGCCATCCGGATGATAGGTTTGCGCCATTCGGAATGAAAAAGGTGCAATGTACCCGAAATAAGAGCTCCCGCATAACTGATACCCATGAAGAAAATGAAATTCACGATATATACACCCCAAACAACGTTATCTCGCATACCAGTAACTATGTGTCCGCGCGATACTTGCCAATATAGTGCAAACCATCCATAACATATTACTAAGCATAGAAAAGCAATCCAAAGTTTGCCAAAATTGCCTGTGCGCTCAATCTGAGGAGCGAATTCTTTTAATAATTTGTCTGAATTTACTGTATCGCTCATTATTTGGCCTCCTTACTAATTTTAGCATTTTTCACATAAGGCGTATTTTCAAACCTTTTCAGGGTTTCCTCATCGAGTCCGTCCAAACCACGTTCAACAGGGAATTGCCTGTCGACCGGTGGCAGGTAATACACATTCGGTCGGGTTCCAAGGTTATCGAGGTACCTGTATCCCGAGCGATCGCGTATCAGCTCGCTGAACTTAAAGGTTTCGGTGCCATTGGTAACAACATCTTCGTCGATATCACCAAAATAGATTACTCCCATTGGACACGCTTGTGCGCAATAAGGTAATTTCCCTTCCCGTGCCAGATCAGGGCAGAAATCGCATTTGGAAACGGTTCCTTCAACACCGGGAACACTTTTTTCGGGTGAATAGGGTTGGTCAATATCAAATGCCTCATCGGGTTTCCAAGCAAACACGCGGGTTGAGTAGGGGCAGCCTGTCATACAGAATTTACATCCTATGCAACGTTCGTTATCAATAAGTACAATTCCGTCGCTTCGCTTATAAGTTGCACCTACAGGACAAACACTCACACACTGTGGATTGTCGCAATGGTAGCAAGGTTTAGGGAACCAGTAAGGTGCAGTTTTTTCGGAGTCCTGCATCAGGTATACCTTCATAAATTCCGTTTCTTTGGGCAGGTTATGTCCTTTCTGGCATTCTGTTACACATTTACGGGCATTTTTACACCTGGCAAGGTCGATAACCATCACAAACTTACGCCCGGGAATGCCCAGGTGTGATTCTTTACGGCCAACAGGGGCCTGGGTAAGGAAGTTTTTATCCACTTCCATAACTTCTCCTGTGGTAGTAAGTACCTTTATTTTTTCTCCGGATTCACCCGACGCACTTTTGCCCGTTACTATTAAAGCACCGGTGGCAACTGTGCCTGCACCCGCCAGTAATCCCAATTTGAGAAAATTCCGCCGGGAATTGTTGTCGTCCTTTTTATTGTTTTCCATAGTAATTCATTTTAAGTTCTGTAACGAGATGCTTTTTTTCGATTCCTTTTTTATCCGGATGTCGTACTTTAGTGTGATTCGTGAAAACCGTTTATCATGCTTTTAAAATTACTGACAAAAGTGGCTCCAATAGTGCAGAAATAAATGTGAATAAGCATAAAAAAGGATACGAAGAAACCAAGAATTACATGGAAGAAGTCATTGATTTTCAGTCCACTGCCTCCCATTATTTTGGTTAAAACAAATTCAGGATACAATAAAGCCCAGCCTGTAATTATTACAATAGGAACAAGTACAAACATTGCTGCAACATAAGTAAACTGTTGCAACGGATTGAACTTGCTTTCCTTAGTTACAGGAAACGGCGGTTTTTCATGTTTAAAGATCCCAAAAGTATAATAAGTGAATTGTTTTATCAGCCTTCCCAAGAGTCCTTTGAATGTAAGCTTGTAATACTTTCCATTAGGCGTTGTGATAGTACCAAACAGAAACCAGCAATAATTAATTGTGAGTATTACCCCGCTTAAGTTATGCATAGAAACGGCAATATCGAAGCGGATAAATGGATTTGCCGGATTGGTGTACTGCATGCTTACTCCACTTATTATGAGCAGAATGATTAAAATAGCATTTAGGCCATGCCACAACCTTAGCCATACGGGATAAAGATATATTTTTCCTGACATTATTTTTTGCGTTTTAGTATTCTGAGTGAAGCATGAATTAGGATGCCGGCGGCTACACAGCCAAACATGATTAGGCTTAGTATGCCAAGATAGTAATTCCGGTTAGCACCGATTACATAACCTTCGTTCATAATAACCCCATTATAAAAACCAGCTTTGCTGCGGCCTTCCTGCACTTTATATTTATACAAGGAAGCCATAAGAATCGAATTGGTCGAATGACATTCAACACATCGCCTAACTGCTTTTGCTTTTGGCTGAATGTTGTGGGCAACCAGAATGGAGTCGTTGGTACGGGCGTGGCACTCGATGCAACGCACATTTTTGAAATGCAAGGCCTGATTAGGCAACCATTCGTGTTTTTTTACAATATTTGGATTTACTTTGTCCGTAAGCATCTGGTAATTTGTAATATCGGCATGACAATTCAAACAGATTGCATTGTCGTAAGCAACAATATCTTTGATCTTGTCTTCGGAACGGACACTTATTTTGTATGAGTGTGGATTATGGCACATCCAGCAGTTAAAATCCTCGCTGTGCTTGGTCGAATGCACACTTTCGTGAAATTCTGATTCTATTTTTTCGAATTGAAATTTGGCGTAGGTTTCGTCTCCGCCATGGCAATCAATACACGCATATTTTGATTCCATCCGTAAGTTACCGGCGTGAGGGAAAGTGCCGTATTCTTCTGAATGGCAATCGGTGCATTTAAATGTCTTATGGTTTGAATCATAAAATTCAGTACGATTAATAATCGTTTCGGCGTACATCCTTTTAGTGACTTCAGAACCTGATTCAGGGTTGAGGTACTTATATTTAGATTGCCCGTGGCATTTCAGACAATTCTCGTTGAAGTCTATCGTTTCTTTTTTGGGCTTGTTTTGGGCATCTATCGCACCAGACAGCATTACAGCCATGAATAATGCCAATGGAACAGATACAGGGACTTTTATGGAAATACGAGGAAAAAAGGACATCATCTTTTTAAAATTAGTAGAACAGCTTACCTTTTGTGCAAAAAAAAAGAAAAGAGTGTTCTGAAATCTGTCAGAAACACCCTTTTCTATGCTTGAAATTATTTTTTCAAGGTACGGATGTAGCCTATTACAGCCCACCTGTCGGATTCATTCAGGATTTTCTTCTCAAAATTGGGCATTTCATCGCGTCCAATATACGACATGTAATAAAGTTCGCCATCGGAATAAGCCTGGAATTTTGCATCTGAAAAATTTCCGGTACTGGTTTTCAGGTTGGCAGCTTTTGGGCCATCGCCTAAACCTTTGGCACCATGACACGATTTGCAATGTTTGTTGAAAGTTTCCTTGCCAACACCGGCAATTGAAGGGTCACCTGCTTTTACAGTGCTTTTCATTGCTTTGTACTTAGCTGGGATTGTCCATGGTCCACCAGCTTTTTGAGCCATTGCCATGTTTGCAGTTAAAAAAATCACTGCTGTGCAAATAATTGCGAGAAGTTTGATTGAATTTTTCATTTTTTTTGTTTTAATTGGTTATTATTAGTTTAAGCAAAAAATATTCCAAACTTAGGTTTACGTTTTAAAAATTCCAGAGCCGTGTAAGGTTGAAACCTATCAGGATTCCACCATTGAAAAAGTCATTCTTGTTCCACATTATATCTTCCTGTGGCAAAATCCCTTTTGCTGATGCAATGTAAATCTGGAATGCATGGGTGCTGGTAGATATTTCAACGCCAACTGTAAGATTAGGTTTGTCGTAAACAACGGCGGCATCAGATACTCTTTTAGCATCCTTTATTTTCTTTAAATCTAAAGGGAAATCACCGGCTACAATAAATGAACCTTGTGGCGAGAATTTGTATCTGCCGGCGAAAGACAAAGAAATCCTGTCGTGGTCGTATATGGAATCAACACAATTATAATGTGTAAACGCACCGCCAACTTGTAATGAAAGGTGATCGTTAAACCTACGCGAAACTACCAATTGTGTGAAATACGACATCCTGTTACTGAACTTGTAGCTTTTAGTACTTACAGTATCAGGGGTTAGATCCCATTTGGTGTCCGCATTTCCATCAATTCCAATAACTTCGTACAACATAACAGTTACAGGAATACTATTGGAACGGGTTTGCTCAATAATTCTGTATTTCAGTTGCAAATCCTGGAACTTATTGGTTTTAGTAGTTCCCAAGCCAACGGTAAAGTTATCCAATATGCTGTAATTAAGCCCAAACCGGATATTTGCCGCACCATAAATGCCATAAAGATCGTGTACGCCATTTTCAATAATTCCAAAACGATGCTGTAGAACGAATTCCAGTGTTTTCGATGGTTGAAGTGTGGTGGTAGCATTATCGAAAAGCAAACCGCTTTCGAATGCAGCCCTTACCGGTTGTTCAGTTTCAACTGGTGTTTCCTGAACTGTGGTATCCTGTGTAGCTTCCTGCGCAACAATCCTGGTTTGGGTTGCTAAAATAGTTAAGAGCGTGAAAGCGCCAAATCTAAGTGTCTTATATATCTGTTTCATGTTTGTTTTTTTTAATGATTAGTGTTCAGCTTAATCGTTTTTTGCACCAGCATAAATCCAACGGTACAACAAATCGACCTCGGCATTTGTAACATTGCCGTAAGAAACCATGCTTCCGCCAGGAGCACAAACGGTATAGAGTTGGCTGGTTTCAGGGCTATTGGCAACTACATAAGCTGGAACTACGTCAGAATATGCTAACCCAGCTGAAAGGTTCGGTGCAATGCTTCCTGCATGACAGGAAACACATTTAGCATTAAAAAATGGCTGAATATCCTGCGAAAAACTGATTGTATCGTTTGCAGGTGGTGCTGGTTTGGGTGGTGCAGGTACAATATAATCATATTCACAGGCTGTTAGCAATGTAAGCACTGTGCCCGACAGGAATAATAATCGTAGAAATCTCTTTTTCATCTGTGTTTTTTTTAGGTTTTATTAGGGGTTCATGGATTGGGTTTTAACTCAATTACTGTTTTTAAAATAACAATACAAAGGAATACTTTTTGAATGAAATAGTTATTATATAAAATATGATTATTTGACAATATTATTTTGATACTTATCAGTAGATGTATTGATATATGTCATTATCTTTGCAGGCTTTTTAAAATGGTTTGATAAAAATTTCGTTCAACCTTTTTTACGAATGCTAAAACACTGATAAAAAAATGCCTAAGTACCAATATACCCAATACAGCAAAGGATGTGCAACTTGCCAAGATAAGGCCGATATTTTTGCTTGCCTTTGTCAGGCTGAACTCGATCAGATTGATGATACACGAGTAGAAGTCCATTTTAAAACTGGTGAACTAATTTTTAAACAAGGCACCCCAAATATGCATTTCCTTTGTTTGACCCAAGGCAAAGTGAAAACGTACATCGAGGGATACAATAATAAAAACCTGATCCTCAATATTGTAAAGCCAATTGAATATATACTTGGCCCTGGTATTTATGCCGATCAGATGCACCATTTTTCAGCTATGGCAATAGAGGATTCGGTTGCCTGTTTGGTTGACCTGGTTACGTTTAAAAAATTGATCCGTACAAATCCTGATTTTGCCGAAGATTTTCTGCGAAAAGTCAGTCTGCAATCCATTTATAATTACGAACTTTTTATAAGTCTTACCCAGAAGCAAATGCCTGGCCGTATTGCTGATGTACTGTTGTATTTGAAAGATAAAGTGTACTGCACTAACCCTTTCCATTCAACCCTTTCACGACAGGATTTGGCTGATATGTCGGGGATGTCGAAAGAAAGTGTCATACGGATTCTCAGGGAATTTAAGGATGAAAACATAATCAGGGCAAATGGCAACGATTTTGAAATCTTAAATATCGATCATCTGAACAAAATTAGCCAAACTGGGTAGGGGAATGGTTATTAGTTATTTGTTATTGGTAAACATTGAAATGGAGTCGCTTTATAGTTTGCTATGAGAAAAATCCTGACCAGAACAATTTTGCTCGTTTCGTTTGTAAGTTTTTTTACTGATATCGCTAGCGAAATGCTTTATCCGGTAATGCCGGTTTATCTTCAATCTATTGGGTTTTCAGTTATATTAATCGGTATTTTGGAGGGTTTGGCCGAAGCTACTGCTGGTTTAAGTAAAGGTTATTTTGGGAAATATTCGGATAAAATCGGCAGCCGAGTGCCTTTTGTTCGGTGGGGATACATTTTAAGTGCTGTTTCAAAACCTTTGATGGCAGCTTTTGCAGTGCCAATTTGGGTGTTTTTGGTCCGAACCCTCGACAGGCTTGGTAAAGGTATCCGGACTGGCGCGCGCGATGCAATGCTCAGCGATGAGGCAACCAAGGAAAATAAAGGAAAAGTTTTTGGTTTTCACAGGGCATTGGACACTGCCGGTGCTGCTTTGGGTCCATTTGCAGCTTTAGTATTCCTACACTTTTATCCGGCACAATATAAATGGCTTTTTGTTATCGCTGTAATTCCTGGGCTTATTGCAATTTCGCTTACTTTTTTACTGAAAGACAAACAAAAAACAATTTCCTCAAAGAAGTCTCCCGGTTTTTTTTCATTCCTTAAATATTGGGGCGAATCGTCAAAGCAATTTAAACTGCTGGTTATCGGCCTTTTAACATTTACACTCTTCAATAGTTCGGATGCATTTTTGCTGCTTTCAATCAAACACAATGGTTTTTCTGACTCCTATATGATTGGTGTCTATATTTTTTACAACCTTGTTTATGCGCTGCTTTCATTTCCAATTGGGATACTTGCCGATAAGATCGGGCTTGGCCGAACACTCATTATTGGATTTTCAACATTTGCAATCGTTTACCTATTATTAGGTTTTGCGGCAGTTTCCTGGCATTTCATTTTCCTTTTTGGTTTGTATGCAGTTTATGCAGCTTCCACCGAAGGGATTTCGAAAGCACTTATCAGCAATATGGCCGAAAAAGGTAAAACCGCCACTGCTATAGGTTTTTACACCAGTTTTGCGAGTATTTGCGCCTTGTTGGCAAGCAGCCTTGCAGGATTTATTTGGTTTACATTTGGCATGAAAGCTATGTTCCTGATTTCGGGTGTTGGTGTATTGCTTGTTGTTGTTTTTCTGATTTTTGTTGCCAAGGTTGCAGCTTTTCACAAATAAAAGTTTGTTTAGCCAAAACGAAATTTTTTGTTCCTTCAAAACACAACAATATAAATAACTCTACGTGTATAATTTTGACAAACAAGGCTTTGTGGGTCTTATTGTCAGATTAGCTTTGTGCTGCTGATTCAATAAAAACGAATGGAATTCTTCCTGATGCCAAAATTTGTTCTTTCTCTGTACTTTTGTAAATCTCTCAACCGAATTAAATTATTTTGAAAACTGCTGACATTATAATAGTAGGTGCTGGTCCTGCCGGTTTGTTTACTGCTATTCAGTGTATAGACAAGAGTGTTTTGGTGCTTGAAAAAAACGAATCTCCCGGCAAGAAGCTTTTGATTTCCGGAACCGGCAGATGCAATATTACCAACGATTGTAAACTCAGCGATTTTTACGAACATTATGGGGCAAATTATCGATTTCTAAAAACTGCTTTAAATTGCTTTACGAACTACGATCTTATTGCTTTTTTTGAACAAAATGGGCTGGAAACAAATGTTGATAAAAACGGCAAGGTTTTTCCAGCAACTCAAAAATCAAGGGATGTTTTGCAGGTGCTGGTCGATAAGTGCAAACAGAATAAAGTTGAAATTTCTTATAATCAAAATGTTATGAGTATCGAGAAGGCTGCCGGTCGTTTTATCTTAAAAACCGATCTTGCAGCTTTTTCAAGCAGATTCCTTGTAATTGCCACCGGAGGAATGTCCTATCCTTTAACTGGTTCTACTGGTGATGGATACCATTTTGCCAAACAACTCGGTCATTCCATTCATCCGCCGAAGCCTTCGCTCAGTCCGGTTTTTGTGAAAGATTATTTGATGGCATCTATTTCAGGGGTTTCGGTCCAGGACAAAATGATTTATTTATACCGTGATGAAAAGAAAATAAGTGAGCATCGGGGGGATATTGGATTTACGCATAAAGGACTAAGCGGTCCTGGAATTCTTGATTTTTCGCGGCAAATATTGAGCGGCGATGTATTGAAAATGAATTTGATCGATATAAAACCTGACAATTTCAGGAATGAAATACTATTATCTTCAACAAAGGAAGGCAAAACCACACTGCAAACATACCTTAAAAAATACGAATTGCCACGTAGCTTGCTGCTGCTTGTGCTTCAAGCCATAGCTGTTGAACCAGAAATCAGGATGGCCGAAATTACGAAGATAGAAAGAAACAAGTTGGTTGCCGCTTTGTGCGAATTTCCATTCATCATCGAAAAAGTTGGAGGTTTCAATATGGCAATGGTAACGGCAGGTGGAGTAAAGTTGAATGAGGTTAACCCCAAAACCATGGAATCGCGATTGGTTACTGGATTGTATTTTGCCGGCGAAGTACTTGATATTGATGGGGATACTGGCGGATATAATTTGCAGGCAGCTTTTTCGATGGGTTTTTTGGCAGGAAAAGTGATAAGTGGAACCGAGGATGGACAACAAATGTATCCGAATAGCAATACTGTTTAGTCCAATTTTCTAAGTTTTATATTCCTGAATTTAACCCCGCTTCCATGGTTTTGTAACCCAATATGGCCTTTATTCGAAACCGCATATCCAGGATAATCTTTCCACTTCCCTTCATCCTTCTTTTTTCTCCAGTCTGGTGAATATGCCTCAAATTCAACAACTTTCATTCCATTGAGCCAATATTCTACATGTTTATTTGAGTAAACAATCCTCGTTTGGTTCCATTCCCCAACAGGTAAAAGTTTCTTATTCTTAATTGTCTGATACATTGCATAATCGGCTGCGGTTTTTTGCCAATCTTCCAAACCTCCTGGCCAACCAATGTCGTCAATTAATTGGTATTCTGGGCCTGTTTCATAAGCGGCATGATATTGCTCACCTTCAACAACATGGTAAAAGATGCCACTGTTGCCCGAATTGCTGATGCACCATTCAATGCTCAACTCAAAATCGCCAAATTCGAAAACGGTAATAATGTCGCCTGCCGTTTCGCTGCCCCCTTCCCCTTTGCAAACAAGTTCAGCATTCGCCACACTCCAACAATTAAAAACTTTATCACTATTAAATCCTTTCCATCCTTCTAATGTCTTGCCATCAAAAAGCAATTGCCACCCTTGTTTTTTCTCTTTTTTAGTAAGGATATTGTTTGATGTCTCTTCTGAAGTTTGCCCAAAAATAACAATTGAAATTATCAGAATGGCAAAGATGATTTCTATCCGTTTCATGGTTGTGAGTTTTAATCTATTTCTTTAAAAAAGTTTGAATTAAGCTTTAGTTTAGCCGTTTCAAAAATACAAAAATCACAATTTGTTATCTTATAAAATGAGAGCAAAGTAAAGCGAAATATAATATCTTCAAAGGTTGAGTCTGTTCCGATAAATTTTTTATTGCCACAAAGACGCAAAGCCTCTAAATTGTACTAAGTTTATTATGTTGATTAACAATGCTTTGTTAACCTTTGTGTCATGGTGACTAAGTGGCGTTTCTTCATTTTGGGGTTCTTGGAGTGGACTCAAGGTTAGAAGAATTGTCAACGATTTATTATTAAAATCTGACAACTGTATTTTCAAATAACTTCAAGTTAATTATACCAATTGATACTCTTGCAATCGTTTGCGAAAACGATTTCCGAAAAAAACTATATGAATTCAACGATAATTCTACAAAACAGTTTTGATAATATGTTGAAAACATGTAGTTTTGTGATGTTTATCAAAATGCAACTTTGTAAAATTCAATTTATTGGAGATTTTACCATGTTGGTAGTTAAATTGATATTACGGATCTAAAACTTATCAGCAAAACCTCAAATGTTAATCATCTTATAATTAAAAATCAGAACCATGAAAAAAAATCTACCATCTTTATCAGGAAACACAATCCGGATTTTTCTGTTTCTTTGTGTTTCGGCATTGTTTCAATCCTTTTCCGGGAATTCTGTTCACGCACAAATTTGGAGGCCGGAAGGGCTAAATATGCCCGGCGCATGGAACGGCTGGACAAATCCACCAACAAATAATCTTGCTTTAGCCAGTAGCACACAGGTTGCCGGTGGCAGGATTGCAATTGATACGGTTGGAACAACCCGCTGGAAAACAATATTCAGCGTTGCTGCCACTGGCGGCGATGTTGTTGGCGGAACATACCCTTGGTTGTTTACAAGCGGACCATCAACTGCTGCTTTTAACAATAAGTGGGCAAGTGTAACTGTGGTTTTTAATACACTTCAAACATACACTTACCAAGGAGCAACCGACAACAATATTACAATTGCCAATGGGAAATGGTACTCCATGAACTGGGAAGATAAAGGCTACATGGGCAGCAGAGCAATCTTTATGGAAACAAGTGCATTGCCGGTAAATATACTTTCGGTTTCAGTCCCCGTTTCTGTTAGTCCGAACACCGCAACTCCTATTACAGTTACAACTTCGGCAGCGAAAAGTGCAGAAGAAATAATATATTTACGTTACACCGCCGATGCTTGGGCTACGTCCACTGCTTTACCTGTAACAATGAGTGGTACAAGTGGTTCAGTTGATTTGCCCGGGCAAGCAAGTGGGACAACAGTCTCGTATTACGCTCTTTCTTCGACAGTTGCAAATTTGAGTGCAAATTTTGATTTGTGTTCCATTCATATAAATAGTAATGCTGGAGCAAATTACTCCTATTCTATTGCAGCACCAGTGCCAACAATTACATGGGCAAATTTGCAATATCCCGGAAGTGGCGCTATTGATACGGGGGAAACATTTGAAGTTTTCGGACAGGCACTTATTCCTGGGGTAACAGGCCAAGATACATCTGCTCCAGGATTGCTGGCCTGGGTTGGATACAGCACTTCAAACACCAATCCCAACACATGGACAAACTGGATTTTAGCTACCTACAATAGCGATGATGGAAATAATGATGAATTTTTTGCCGATTTGGGTGCAGTAATTCCCACAGCTGGAACGTATTACTACGCCACACGTTTCCAATTGAATGTTGACCCATTTGTTTACGGCGGTTACAACGGCGGCTTTTGGGATGGAACAACCAATATAAGTGGTATCCTTACTATTACCGACCCAATACCTAATCCTGATTTTGATTGGGTTAACCTGCAATATCCTGATACCGGAAATATTGTTGTGCAACAAGACTATCTTGTTTTTGCTCAAGCATATATAGCAGGAGTTACAGGACAAGCCACGCCGGCGGCCGGTGTTCAGTCGTGGATTGGCTATAGCACAACAAATTCAAATCCTAATACATGGAATAACTGGATACCTGCACCATACAATGCCGCTTCTGGAAATAACGATGAATTCAGCGCAAACTTAGGGGCACAACTTCTTTTATCAGGAACCTATTACTATGCTAGCCGGTTCCAACTAAATACTGGCAGCTATTATTATGGTGGCTATTCGCAAAGTGGCGGCGGTATTTGGGATGGAAACGACAATATTTCTGGCGTTGTTACCGTAAATGCTCAGGTGGTAAAATTTCCGGTTCTTTTTACCATTATTGATGGAACCCTTTTAAATACAAATATCAAATTCAAAGGGTCGATGACTGCCTGGGATACAGTGAGTATGATACCTAATAACCATACATGGACTCACTCAATGGATCTTTTACCAGGAACTTATGAATGGGGCGCAATCGAAGATGATGGAACAGCAAATGGTTTGTGGTTGATTGCCGGTACAAATAACCTTAGTGTTACAGTTGATAATTCGGGAAACATCACGGGTACAATTACATATACCACATCAATAACAACTGGAATTAAAGAACCTGAATCTATTTTTAATGTTTATCCAAATCCCACCAATGGGAATTTGAATGTTCAACTTCACGAGAAAGCCAGTTTGACAATCTTTGATTTGGGTGGCAGGAAGCTTATTGATATTCAAAATGGTGTAGGTAATCAACAAATCGATTTGACTGCGTATAAATCAGGGTCTTACATTCTTGAAATCCGTTCTGGGAATTCTGTTCACCATCAGGTGATTGTTAAGAAGTAGAGCTTTGAAAGAAGTAGTGGAAAGTATATAAAGGCTTTGGGTAAATCTGATTTTTTAGCATTTAAGAATACAAGTCTGATTTATGAATTGTCTGCCTGGTGTGAAAAAGATGCTTCCAAAATATTGCTTTCCAATATGTTGTTGTTAGATTAACTAAATAGGATTAATAAGGATGATGCAGGTTAGCCACGCATCATCCTTTTCTAATGAAATCATTAATTCACCACCAACAAACTAAAACAGTATGGAAACCTTACGTTTTAAAACAAACCTGAAATGCAGTGGATGCGTGAGTAATATCACTGCCGGACTTGAAAGCTTTGACGCCATCGAGAAATGGACAGTCGATCTTGAAAGCCCGGATAAGGTTTTGGAACTTGAAGCGGCAGAAGATATTTCGGATGATGTGATAGAAAGCGTAAAAAAAGCCGGCTATCAAATTAGCCAGCTTTAATAAAAGGTATTTAAATGTTTAACCTAAGCGGCTAGCAATAATATCCCAATCAACCAATTGCCAGAAAGCATTTACATAATCTGGTCTGCGGTTTTGGAAATCAAGATAATAAGCATGTTCCCAAACATCGCAAGTCAGGATTGGTTTTAGTCCGTCGCGCATAGGGTTAGCTGCATTTACGGTTGTAACTATTGCAAGGTTTCCGGTAGCATTTACCACTAGCCAAGCCCAACCTGAACCAAATTGGTTAACGGCTGCTTCGTTGAATTTAGTTTTAAAAGCATCGAAAGAGCCAAACTCTTTGTTTATCATTTCGAGCAATTCTCCTGATGGAGCCGTTCCACGTTGTGCCGAAAAACCTTCCCAATAAAAGGTGTGGTTCCAAACTTGGGCTGCATTGTTAAAAATTCCGCCTTCGGCTTTCATGACAATTTCTTCGAGGCTGGCATTTTCAAATGCTGTCCCAGGAACAAGCGCGTTTAGTTTAGTGGCATACGCCTGATGGTGCTTGCCATAATGGAATTCGATGGTCCGGGCGCTGATTACAGGTTCCAATGCCTCTGGCGCATAAGGCAAAGCTGGAAGTTGAAATGTCATAAGTTTCTGTTTTTAATTGTTTTACGTTTTATTTAGTGATATTTATTTTAAAATGGTAGTCGTATATGTTGAACTATTTCCTTTTTCATCTTCAAGATAAAGGACAAACGTGTTTTTGCCTGTTTCTATCATCATGTCAAATTTATAGGTCATAAGTTTGTTTTTTGGATCCCATTCAACCAAAACCCATTTGCCATTTATTGTTCCTTTATACGTTTTAATTCCTGAAAAATTATCGGAAACAGTAAATTTAATAGAAGTTTTGCTTTTGTTGTTTTCGCCCCATGGTTTGATTATAGGAGGAACGGTGTCAACCACTATGGCATAACCGTCAAAAATGTTAGTGGTTGCTGAAACATACCCATTATCGTAACTGCCTCCAGCCGGGCTTCGCTTCCCATTTTTATCTATTCGAACGAGCAGAACTTTTGATTGGAGTTTTGGCGGCAGTTTTGTTAGTTTTATCGATACCTTAATTCTGCTATGTATTGGCGTTTCGGCACTATGCAAATAATGTACATCTGAAAAATAACCATTTCCACCAGGTGATTTTCTGTACCTGAAAACCATGTCTTCGTAAAGGCTTCCAATCGGGAATTCAACTTTCAAATCTTTGGTTTCAAATTTATTGATTTTATTATATCTGAAAGAAATGTTTGAATCCGAATCGGCGATAACAGGAACCTGCACAAACCCAGCAGGTTTTTGTGGTTTTACCCAAAATCTGAGGTTAACTGCATTTCCTGTTACATCGTCAACCTGAACTGTAACTTCGTGTGGTTTATTATCGCAAAAAGTAAGCACGCTATTTGAAGATTCAGTTTTAAAGAAACTCAACTGGTTACCTTCCAGTTTCTTGGATTTAATAATCCGGTTGCCCGAAATGTAATTGCTGGCATAATCAATGGATGCGTTTACATAACGGCTTTCGGAAAAAGCAAAGCTGTCGCAAACCATCGAAAAAAACTCAATTTTGTCAACAAACATTTTTAGACTGTAAAATCCATTCCTGTCGCTTTGGTTTTGGTTAAAATCGAACGCCTGAACCCCCAAACTAAAATTCCCCCACAGTGAAAGTGTATCTTTTGTTGCGAGGCGGTATTCGCGGTTACCTGATTTTTTAAGGTTAAACCTAATGTCATCATTTGCATTTCCTATAAAACTATTGTCGTCTTCGGGATAAAGTTTGATAAAATCAATGAAAGGTGGATAGTTGTCGGGAATGGCAAAATCAAAAAGTAATGGGTTGATAATATTTTCGGTGGCCGTGTTCCGGAGTTCAAAATGAAGGTGCGCTCCTCCCGAAGACCCTGAATTTCCGGCATAACCAATAATCTGTCCTTTCTTTACATAAATATACTCCTTTTTGTTTTTGGGGAATAAATCTACTTCAAAACTTTTTACCATGTATTGGTTTGTCCTCAAATAGGAAGTTATGGTATCGTTATATCCGTTCAAATGTGCATAAACTGAAGTAAACCCATTCGGGTGGTCGATGTACAAAGCATTGCCAAACCCAACAGGCGAAACCTTTATCCGCGAAACAATCCCATCGGCCACTGCAAAAACGGGCAAGCCAACTTTTTGCTGTATCGAGAAATCAATCCCCGAATGAAAATGGTTGGCACGCACCTCCGAAAATGATCCTGTTAAGGTAAGATCAATATTCAGTGGCGATGAAAAGTAACCTTTAGGAATGGCAACCTGCCCGCACAGTTTGGCTAAAGGCATTATTAACAGTATAAAAAACAGAATCAGCGAGTGAAATTTCATTTTACAAACATACTATTTACACCGATGAAAAACAATTTGATAAATATAATTGTGTATTAAAATTCATCCGATTGGTTCTATTTCAAATAAGTCAATATATTTATATTGCTAAAAATCAAACAATTATCAGTAATGCGAGCCGATTCCTAATATTGATAAAATCGGTTTTCGAAAAAGGATTGAAATCTGAATTTGCCAATCACATTACCTAAACTCAATATTTGATTATCGGTGGATAATTACTCATAAATAACTTGGTACGGTTATTGATATTGCAAATGAAAACGGACTAAAAGCCTTATCAGAACATTAATCTAAAAACCTACTGCCATGAAAAGTATTAAATTCTTATTTGCAGCAACCGCACTATTTTTTTTAGGATTCGCTGTTTCTGCTCAAGACAATTCAAATGAGAAGCTCAACCTCCCAGGTGATAACCTCAACCTGTATGCGGTAATGAACCTTTTTAAGGAATCGGAAACTCTCGAAGGTTTTGAAAAAAAACTGAATGCTGAAGACTCGAAAATCAACAACCTCGATTTAAACGGTGATGAAAAAATCGATTATATCAAAGTTGTAGATAATGTGGATGGCGACGTGCATACGATTGTATTACAAGTTGCAATCAGCAAGATGGAAAATCAGGATGTGGCTGTGTTTACGGTGCAAAGAGATTCAAAAAATCAGGTTCAGATTCAGCTTGTTGGTGATGAAGAATTGTATGGAAAGGATTACATCATTGAGCCTATTTATGGCGAAGGGGCTACAAGTGAAACTCCTAATCCAGGATATACTGGCAATACAACAGTTCAAAAGCAAACAGTTGTGGTTACTAAAACAACCTATGTAGAAGTAGCAAGTTGGCCTGTGGTAACTTATATTTATGTGCCAACTTATACCGTTTACCGTTCGCCTTGGTATTGGGGTTATTATCCAACATACTGGAAACCATGGAGTCCGTACTATTACGATTATTATTACGGTTACCATTACAACTATCATAGCCACTATTATGGGCATTACCACCACAGCCATTACAACAGGTATCCACATTATAACGATCATTACTACAACGGTCACCGTTCGCATTCCAATACAGTATATCAAAGACGTGAAAGCGGAATGTACAAAAATACATATTCGCGCCCCGATACGCGGCAGCAGGGTTCTGCCGATTTCAACAAAAAGTATCCTAATGGTTATCGCCCTACCGAAAGACCTGGAAATATAAACAATGTAACTCGTCCTACATCAAAACCAAACACAACTACTAATGGTACCCGCCCTACAACAAAACCTGGCACATCCACTATTGGCAGTCGTCCTGCAGCAAAACCTGGCACAACTACTAATGGTACCCGCCCTACAACAAAACCTGGCACAATCACTAATGGCAGTCGTCCAGCAGCAAAACCTGGCACAATCAATAATGGGACGCGCCCAACCACGAAACCAGGCACAAACAACCCTGAAACCCGGCCGACCACAAAACCGGGAAACAATACCAACTCAACGCGCCCTTCAACCAACCAGCCAACAACCCGCCCGGCAGTTGTGCCAACTACTCCAAAAAATGAGAATAACAAAATGAGTCCACGGCTCGAAAGCAGACCTAATACCCAACCCAGCCAACGGCCAACAAACACCCCAACAACACGTCCATCAACTACTCCAACTTCAAGACCATCAGCATCTCCAACGGCAAGGCCATCAAATACTCAGGCACGACCAACAACAACTCCAAAATCTAGACCAGCCACTTCTCCATCTTCAATGCCTGCGGGACGTGCTGCATCAAACGAAACCCCAAACAGGCGTTAAATGAAGCGGTTATTAAATCAACAAATCCTTGTTGATAGAAAATTCGCATAAATTGCTTACAATAATCCTAAAAAAGGAACTTTGAGGTAACTCAGGGTTTCTTTTTTTTTGATAAAATGAACATCATCAACTTAGACCCAGTGTAGCGATTACTTAGACCCAGTACCGCTTACTTAGGCACAGTGAACCGATTACTTAGGCACAGCGTACCGCTTACTTAGATCCAGTGTTCCGTTTACTTAGACCCAGTGTACCGTTTACTTAGACCCAGTATACCATTTACTTAGACCCAGTGTACAGCTTACTTAGATAGAGCGTACCGTTTACTTAGACCCAGTGTACCGCTTACTTAGACCCAGTGTACCGCTTACTTAGATACAGTGTACCGCTTACTTAGACCCAGTGTACCGCTTACTTAGATACAGTGTACCGTTTACTTAGATACAGTGTACCGCTTACTGATTGCAGGGCTTTTTCTTATTATGGTATTCAGGATGTAAAACTTAAAGTATGAACAATATGGCAATCGTTTGACAGCCCAGTAGGAGGGCTTTCGGAAAGAGGATATTGGGAGAGAATAAAACAAAAAAATAACGGTCTGCTACTTTGGTTAGCAAACCGTTATGACTGCAATAAACTTATCGGATTATTATTCGCCAGATGTATTATCGGCTGGCAACAGTAATTTTTCTCGAAAAACCATCGTTTGTTTTTACAATATAAATTCCTGGAATCCAGTTTGAAACATCAATTTTAGTCAATTCGGTAGTGACCGGAGTCATCGAAACAATTGGTTTGCCCAAAATATTGGTAATCATGTATGAAATTGGTTTCTGGCTATTGGCTTGAAGCGTGATGAAATTGGTTGCAGGGTTAGGATAAACCGTGAGTGCAAGTTTTTGGTCTTCCTTCAATCCTGTAAAAAGCATTTGATGCGAAACAGACTGCACAACTTCTTTTGTTGGATTATGTTGAACGAAAGCAATGAACTCCAGGTTTTCGAATACATATCCTGTTACTGGGAAATCAAAAGTGTAAGTCAAAGTGTTTGAAGCTGAGAAGTCAAGTGCTGTACCCTGTGCATTGGGGAACATATCGCGGCAAACGAAATTTACTTCCTTCAGGCCACCCAGCCAGTTTTCGGGTATATGCGACTCGGTTAATGCCGTATGCAAAATAAGATCGGATGTAAAATAAGGGCTGGCCTGCTCAATTGTTACAGTTGCGCGGTACAAATCTCCTGATAAATGTTCAACTTTTTTGTCCATAATTTGTACCGAAGGCACTGGTTTACGCTGGTTATACATATTCAAGAATGCTGGATAAAGCGAGGTTGTGGCATTGCCCCCGACCATTTCGAGCACTCCGTCAACCTCAGTTGTTGGAAAACCAGTAACATTGTAATAGCTTATCCTGTCGGTAGCGGCCTGATTTACATAGCTATCGCCATTATGATATTCGATTATAGCAACATCGTGTCCATTGTTAACCATATCGTCAGCTCCTTTTGCTGCCCCTGGGCAATATTGGCACCAGGTTCCGGTCGCAATTTCGTAAAGTACTTTTGTTCGGTCAACACCACCGGCAATCGTTACTGTTGCGGTATTGGATGAAGGTGAATACCCAAGTCCTGCATAGTGGGCTTTTACTTCATAAATATATGTATTCGGATAAAGGTTCAGATCGTTGTACGAAGTGGTCGTGGTTGTTGAATTTACCACTAAACTGTTTCTTACTATCGAATAATTTGAAGGTGTGCCCGATGAAGGAGCATTCCATGTTAAAGCAACATCAGCTCCTGTGGCATTGGCTACAAGGTTTCCCGGCCCTAAAAGTGGAAGCTGTTCTATAAATTCAATATCATCGTAATAACATTCTGCTGTGCCTCCGGTTGTTGGACCATAAAAATCAATAGCATCCAATTTTTGTAACGAATTTGCCCCTGCCGATCCTGAACTCCATTTCCAACTAACAACCTCATTATTATCAACATATAGGGTTGCGAAATCATCATCGACATCAACAATAATGCTGATTCCGATCCATGAACCTTGTACATAAGTAAAATTTCCGGTATTCGCGCCTCCGGCATTAACTGAACCTGTACCGTTTACATTAAAATATACTTCCAAACCGTACAAACTATTACCGGCTGCAAAATCCTGTAAAACATTAAAATACCCGATTTTACCACTTGGAACCTTAGCAAACATTTTTATCTGATACCTGCCTGTGGTTTTATCGTTCAATTTTAATACCAAATCGTTGTTTGGGGCAATCTTAACCGATTTGGTTCCGGCATGTGCCTGAACATTCGAAATAATTGGATCTTCAGAACCACCAGGGGCATTGCTCCAGGTTGTCCAATCGGTTCCGGGAGCTTGCTGCACAAGCTTGGAACCTGCGGTATAGGATTCAAATGTGTCGGAAAATAAAGTTGTTTGAGCATAACCGACTGACATGCAAAACAATAGTGCAATTGTAAAAGTGTAGCGATGTTTCATGATAAAGTTTTAGGGTTAGTTGCCCACAAAACTATAAATAAAAAGTTGCTAAAGAAGCAAAAAGAAAAATAAAATTGTTTTAAAGTTTAGTCTTCAAGTAATGTGCGGTGTGGGATGATTTTGTTTTGGCCAATTTTTCTGGCACGCCTTCGAACAAAACATAACCTCCTTGTTCGCCACCTTCGGGGCCAAGGTCAATTATCCAGTCCGCTGTTTTAATTACATCGAGGTTATGCTCAATTACTATGAGCGAATGTCCTTTATCCAACAAAGCGTTAAATGCCGATAAAAGCCTGTTGATGTCGTGGATATGGAGGCCGGTAGTTGGTTCGTCGAAGATAAATAGAGTAGGGGAGTCGTTGCTGCCTTTGGTTAAAAACGAAGCAAGTTTTATGCGCTGTGCTTCGCCTCCCGAAAATGTGTCCGATGACTGCCCAAGTTTTAAATATCCTAATCCCACATCGGCCAAAGGTTTGAGCTTGGCAGCAATCCTTGCAGCATTGGCATTCTTTTCAGTTGTATTGTTGAAAAAATCAATGGCTTGTTCAATGGTAATATCTAAAATATTGGAAATGTTCTTTTCATTGAATTTTACTTCTAACACCTCTTCTTTATAACGCTTGCCTTTACAACTGTCGCAGGTTAGATGCAAGTCGGCCATAAACTGCATTTCAACGGTTACGATTCCTTCGCCTTCGCATTCTTCACATCTTCCACCTTCAACGTTAAAAGAGAAAAAACCTGGTTTGTAACCACGTAGTTTAGCAAGCTGTTGTTCGGCAAACAAACTGCGGATGTCATCAAAAGCTTTCACATAAGTTGCTGGGTTGGAGCGTGAAGATCGACCGATTGGATTTTGGTCGATAAGCTCAACGGCTGTAATTAGGTTGTAATCGCCTTCAAGTCGGTCGAAACGGCCAGATCTTTCACCAAATCCACCGAAAAGTTTTTTCAGGGCAGGATAAAGGATGCGTTTTACCAAAGTTGTTTTGCCCGATCCACTCACACCTGTAACAACAGTCATCACTTTTAGTGGGAACTTTACATCAATGCCTTTCAGGTTATGTTCCCTTGCGCCCTTGATTTCTATAAAATCGTTCCAAGGCCGTCTGCTTCCTGGTATGGAAATCGTTTTTTTACCCGATAAATATAAACCGGTCAAACTTTTATCGTCTTCTAAAATCTCATCGTAAGTGCCTTGAAATATCAATTCCCCGCCATGGCTTCCTGCTAAAGGCCCAATGTCTATAACTTGATTGGCTGCTTTTATAATCTCTTCATCGTGCTCCACAACAATTACTGTATTGCCAATGTCGCGAAGCCCTTTTAGTACTTTTATCAACAAATGTGTGTCGCGGGGATGTAAGCCAATACTCGGTTCGTCAAGAATATATAAGGAACCTACCAGACTGCTACCCAACGAAGTAGCAATGTTAATCCTCTGGGATTCACCTCCTGATAGCGAATTGGAAAGCCGATTTAATGTTAGGTATGGCAAGCCGACATTACATAAATAGCCCAATCTGTTTTTTATTTCAACCAGCAGCCTGTCGGCAACTTTGTGCTCATATCCAGTAAGCTCAATGTTGGTGAAAAAATTATGGGCGTGTTCGATTGGCATCAAAACCAGGTCGGTAATTGATTTTTCGTTGATTTTTACATAATTGGCATCCTTGCGCAAGCGTGTTCCGAGGCAATCCGGACAAACAGTTTTTCCACGATATCTGGAAAGCATCACCCTGTATTGAATTTTATAGGTCTGGCTTTCAACCATTTGAAAGAAGGCATCAATTCCATCGAAGTATTTGTTGCCTTTCCATAATAATTTTCGTTGTTCCTGGGTCAATTGGTAATAAGGGCTATGGACAGGAAAATTGAATTTGTGGGCATGAGTCAATAACGTATGTTTGTATTCACTCATTTTTTCGCCTTTCCAACAAGCGACAGCATCTTCGTAAACGGAAAGGCTTTTATCGGGTACGACCAAATCCTCGTCAATACCAATAACGCTGCCAAAACCCTCGCAGGTTTTACATGCTCCGAACGGATTGTTGAAACTAAACAGATGTATGGAAGGCTCTTCAAAAGTTATTCCGTCTAACTCAAACCTATTTGAAAACTCCTGATGGATAATTTTCCCATCAAGTTCAGAACTCAATATACAGGTGCCGTTGCCCTCGAAAAAAGCTGTTTGAGCTGAATCTGCTGCCCTGGAAGGTAAGTCGTCATCCTTTTGGTCAACTGTAAAGCGATCGACAAGAATTGACATTTCTTCATAACCAAAATCATCAATTTCATGAAGCACTTCCTCAATTTTCAAAATGGCGTTTTTGTAAAGCACCCGGCTGAAACCTTGTTGAAGTACCACCGTGAGGTCATCTTTGAGGCTGCGATCCGATTTTTTGTTCAACGGGCTATACAGCATGATCAATGTTCCGTCACGCAATTCCATAATCGAATTTACAACGTCGGTAACCGTATGCCTTGTTACCAGCTCGCCCGAAGAAGGAGAAAATGTTTTACCAATTCGGGCAAAAAGCAATTTTATGTACTCGTAAATTTCGGTCGATGTGCCAACAGTCGAGCGCGGATTGCGGGTATTTACCTTCTGTTCTATTGCAATGGCGGGAGCAATGCCTTTGATATAATCAACTTCGGGTTTGCTCATACGCCCAAGGAACTGCCTTGCATACGAACTGAGGCTTTCAACATACCTGCGTTGGCCATCGGCATACAATGTGTCGAAAGCAAGCGACGACTTGCCCGAACCCGATAATCCGGTTATTACAACGAATTGGTTGCGGGTAAATGCCACTGAAATATTTTTCAGGTTATTCACCTTGGCTCCTTTAACAAGGATATATTTTTTAGGGTCTAAATTGTCGATGTTGTATTTTACCATGATATTTTTGTCGAAAGAAGCATGCTTGAGCATCACTTTTAAAACACAAAAGTTGCACAAGCGGCTGCAAAGCTACTTACATTTAGGACATTTAGCATCGAAACTGGACTTGGTATCATATTTTTGTTCATCTTCATTAATTTTTTTATTGGTGTGTTGTTTGAGTATATATACCACATTATCAAATGTATATACATAAAAATGCTTCAGGAGATAAATTATTTGTGAAAATAAATTAACATAAATTCACATCAAACAAACTTTGTTGTATATTTGCATTTCGCAAGTGTAAAGTGGTTGAATTCCACAATACCCAAAAAGACCTGTTTCCACGGATTATTAACCTAAAAAGACATTATCGACAGATTTCTACGCTCTTAAACTCAAATAGTTACTAACCAAAAAGGAGGTAAATATGGCAACCCCCATTGTTAGCGATCAGGAGCTTATAAGCAACTATCTCGCCGGTAATGAAAATAGTCTTGAGGTTCTTATAAACAGGCACAAGCAAAAAGTTTATTCGTATATCCTGCTCGTTGTCAGAGACAAACATCTGGCCGATGATATATTTCAGGATGCTTTCATCAAAGTTATAAATACACTCAAATCGGGTATTTATAAGGAAGAAGGAAAGTTTATCCAATGGGTAATGCGGATTTCCCACAACCTGATTATTGATCATTTCCGGAAGTCGAAACGACTCCCGATTGTGGACAATTGTAATGAAGATGGCGATATTTTCGATAATATGAGGATTACCGATGATTCTATCGAAGATAGGATGATTGTAGATCAGATTTATGAAGATGTGCGCAAGTTGATTGACTATTTGCCGGATGAGCAGCGGGAAGTGCTTATGCTAAGGCACTACAGCGATATGAGTTTCAAAGATATTGCCGAGCAGACAGATGTGAGCATAAATACCGCTTTAGGCCGTATGCGTTATGCTTTGATAAACCTCCGTAAATTAATCGACAGCAAGGAAATTATTTTGAGTGTTTAGCGGAAAATATTTCTTTTTCCAGTACAATAAGGCGTAGGTTTTTGCGTTTTTTGGGTATTAGTTAACAAAACCCAAATTGATGATAAAAAGCTATACCCTCTCAAATGATTCATTGCAAGCTACAGATAAAATAGAACTCAAGGATTTTTCTCATAGTTTGCCTGCAGTGAAAATGTTGGTTAGTTATTCGAAGGCTTTACAGGTGGTGCATTGCATTGATTTTGAAACCTGTTACATCGTTCTCAACTAATCAATTAACAAGGTGTTAAACAAATTAGTCCCGCTTATGCGGGATTTTTTTTGCCGCAGATACAAAGTTTTTGTAATTTTACAGTGAGCATTTTATAAAGGAATATCTGGTTTTCGATGATTTGGATTTTCCGAAAAAACGTATAAAGCTGTTTAATTTCTACAAATCAATGAATAAAAAAGAAAGGGTAAGCGAAGTAATCAGATATTTTGAAACTGTGGTTCCAATAGCAGAAACGGAATTGGTTTATAAGTCGCCATACCAATTGCTCGTAGCGGTAATTCTATCAGCCCAATGCACCGATAAACGTGTAAATATTATTACACCACCCTTTTTTGATTTTTTTCCAGATGCGGATTCGCTTTCAAAAGCTACTGAGGAACAAGTATTTGGTTTGATAAAAAGTTGTTCGTATCCTAACAACAAAGCTAAAAATCTCGTTGGAATGGCTCGTGTGCTCATTTCCGAATTTAATGGAATTGTTCCATCCGATATAGACGAACTACAAAAAATGCCAGGTGTTGGCCGTAAGACAGCTAATGTAATTGCTTCTGTAGTTTTTAATCTTCCAGCAATGGCTGTAGATACTCATGTATTCAGGGTATCGAACCGCATTGGCCTGACCACAAATTCCCGTACTCCGCTTGAGTCGGAAAAACAGCTTGTAAAATGCATTCCGGCAGACAAAATTTCAATAGCGCACCATTGGTTGATCCTTCATGGAAGGTATGTGTGCATGGCTCGGAAGCCAAAATGTGCCGAATGTGGTTTGACTGAATTATGCAAGTATTTTCAGAAACAGGCTGAGGTAAATCCAATTTAATTGCTTAATAAATAGAACCATTTGAACCAATTTTCGGGCTTCTTGTTTAAATAATATTTGCTAATGTTAAACAGGTAAAATATGCAGTAATGACAACACTCAAATCAGGTGATAATGCACCTAAATTTTCAGCAACCGATCAGCACGGAAAACAAATTTCGCTCGAATCCCTTAAAGGCAAAAAAGTAGTGCTTTATTTTTATCCTAAAGATGATACACCCGGTTGTACCGTTGAGGCGTGCAATTTACGTGATAACCATAATCATTTGATTAACAATGGTTATGTGGTATTGGGTGTTAGCCCTGATCCAATTAAAGCCCATCTAAAATTTACCGAAAAATACGAGCTTCCTTTTTCCTTGTTTCCTGATGTGGAAAAAAAAATCATACAGGATTATGGCGTATGGGGTACAAAGAAATTTATGGGAAAAAATTATGACGGAGTGTTCCGTACTACTTTTGTTATTGATGAAAATGGGGTTATTGATAAGGTGTTTACAAAAGTCGATACAAAAAACCATACAAATCAAATACTGGAACCTTAATTGTTGTTGACAAGGTTTGTTTTTATAACAATTTGAATCACAGAAAAATACAGTTAATTTGATGTAAGTATTTCGTATTGTTGATAAATAAATATTGCAAACAAGCAACAATTTTTTTGATTCGACAACAAACAGAGTAAATTTGCTCATTAAAGCAAAACAAAAGACCATGGCAAAGGAAGATAACAATCAGGAAAAATTGAATGTGCTGAAGCTTACAATGGAAAAGCTTGAGAAAACCTACGGAAAAGGAACAATAATGAAACTTGGCGATCAGGCTGTGGAGGAAATGCCTACCATTTCTTCTGGATCATTAGGTTTGGATATTGCGTTGGGAGTTGGCGGTTTCCCCAAAGGCCGAGTGATTGAAATTTATGGACCTGAATCTTCAGGTAAAACTACATTGGCGCTACATGTTATTGCCCAATCGCAGAAGAAAGGCGGGATAGCTGCTTTTATTGATGCAGAACACGCTTTTGATCGGTATTATGCTCAAAAACTTGGAGTTGATATAGAAAATTTACTGATTTCGCAACCAGATAATGGCGAACAAGCACTCGAAATTACCGAAAACCTTATCCGTTCTGGTGCAATTGACGTAATAGTAATCGACTCGGTTGCCGCACTTACGCCTCGGAGTGAAATAGAGGGTGAAATGGGCGACTCAAAGATGGGTTTACAGGCAAGATTAATGTCGCAAGCTTTGCGTAAACTTACTTCAACTATCAGTAAAACTGGTTGTTGTTGTATTTTTATTAACCAATTGCGCGAAAAAATTGGTGTAATGTTCGGTAACCCCGAAACCACAACCGGTGGAAATGCTTTGAAATTCTATGCTTCAGTTCGGATTGATATACGCCGCCAGACTCAAATCAAAGATGGAGATGTAGCAATTGGAAACCGGGTGAAAGTAAAAGTGGTGAAAAATAAAGTTGCGCCTCCATTCCGTCAGGCTGAATTCGATATTATCTATGGTGAAGGTATTTCGAAGTTTGGTGAAATAATTGACTTGGGTGTTGAAAAGAATATCATCAAAAAAAGTGGTTCCTGGTTCAGTTATGGCGAAACCAAATTAGGCCAAGGCCGTGATGCATTGAAAAAATTGCTGGCCGATAATCCCGAATTATGTGAAGAAATCGAAGCCAAATTGATACTGGCACTTAAAGCATAATAAGCAAAATACAGTACAATCAAGAATAGAAAGTGTGCTGGCACCATAATCTAATAATTACACAAACTCCGGAAGATTATTCAACCGGAGTTTTTATTTTTGCAAACAAATTCAAGCAAATGCGCAATATATTTTTTCTTTTTAGTGCCTTACTAGTGATTCTACCCGCTTTTTTCTCATGCAATTCATCCGATTCTAGAAAAAGTGGGGATAGAAGTGATTCGATTTCTCAGCAACTCTCTGAATTGAATGCTGCTATAGAAAAAGATCCTAAAAATTCAGATTTATTAACCCAGAGATCAGAATACTATGTGCGGAAGGAATTGTTCAACAACGCCCTTTCGGACATTAACAAAGCTATTGAGTTGGATCCCAAAAATGTAAAGGCTTACACTGGTCTCTCGAGCATTTATTTGCTTTTGGGCAAACCACAGGAATCATTGGATGCGCTGAACCAAGTTTTGAAATTCGATGATAGAAATGCTGATATTTATTTGAAGAAGGCAAAGCTATACCTGATAATGAAAGATTATGAAAACTGCGCCACTTCGGTTCAGAGAACCATCGAGATTAACCCCAACCTTGCCGATGCCTACTATTTGAAAGGCATGGCTTTGATGGAAAACGATAAAATGGATTTGGCAATCGAGAGTTTTCAGCGATCGGTTACCATCAATCAATCTCATTTCGATGCACTTATGCAGTTGGGATATATTTGGGAAAAGAAGGATGTCAAAATTTCAATTGATTATTTCAAAAGTGCAACAAAAGCAAATTCCAAAAGTACCGAAGCATTGTATAACCTTGGCTTGATTTATCAGGATAATCAGCAACCAGAAAAGGCAATTTTATGCTATGAAACCATCAATAAACTCGATCCCAACAACAAACTTGCTTTTTATAATATTGGTTATGTGAACCTTGTGTATTTGAACAAATATGCTAAAGGAGTAGAATATTTCACCAAAGCAATTGGATTGGATCCAAATTATATTGATGCATGGTATAATAGGGCTTATTGTTACGAACTTTTAAGAGACAAAGAAAAAGCTACAAGCGACTATCAACAAGTATTAAAGCTCAAAGTGAACGACCCAAAGGCCATCGAAGGAATGAATAGGCTGGATAAGTTAATGCGATAATGGGTTAATGCGATAATTGGTTAATGTGATAATTTGCTAATGCGATAATTTGTTGATGTGATAATTTGTTGATGTGATATTTTACTAATGTGATAATTTGTTGATGCGATAATTTGTTTATATGGTAACTTGCTGTATTGCTGAATGATAGCAGAATAGAAAACAGGCTTGTATTTATCGGTCAAATTATTGTTATCAGTTTTATAGATTGATTTACAGCTATTTACTTGCAAAGATGATCGTATAAAGATCAATTATTTTCGTTCAAAACGCAAGTTTTATTTTGGTAATTGCTATATTTTTTTACTCAACAATTCTTTTCGCATCACTTTTGCATCGCAGTTGCACCCTGAAGAGCAACCATGCTGATTGCCAGATATTTTAGCGGGGAATAATGTTCGGAAAGCACCTACCAACACAAACCCACTCGCTATGGCTATTGCCAAATAAGTCAATATTTCCTGAATATCCATAATTCTTTTTAAATCAATGTTTTAATTGAAGGAAAGTAGTTTATTACCGAAAGCCAAGAGATAAATAACGTGAAACCGAGTAGCAATATGGCCCAAATAAAGGCAGGTATTTTTGTGAATTTTTGAAGGTTTGTGGCATCACCGGCTTTTTTGGGTTGCTTAAATGACAATACCAACAACACAACAGAGGAAACAATTGCATCAGTGAAAATTATCACTGAATAAAAGGCTGAAAACGAATATATTGCACTTTTGTTGTTGAAATATATAATCAACAAATTAAGTACCATAAATGTTCCGGCCCAAAATAACCCATACATGTTTCGTAATGATAATATGGTGATTATTAGGGCAATACTCGTTAAAATAAAGAGTATGTACAAGTAATGGCCGTTATGCAGCAAAAATAGACAAAGCCATGCCGTAAGTGCCGAAACAGGATATCCGGCCAACGCAATTACTATTTGCGAGAATTTTCCTTTGGCTTTAGTAACCGTGGTGCCCGAAGTATCCGCAAATAAATTTACAGCAATTACTTCTCCACTTAATGCAAGGGTTGTAAACGCATGTCCTGCTTCGTGTACCAACGTATTTACGCTCCTGAAGTATTTGCCTAACATTGGGATTCTGGTAAGCAAAAGTGCAGTAATCAGCAAAATGTAAAATACAATGTTTGGGTTTGTGGTGATCCAGTTCATTTCGGGTTAATTTATAAAAAGTGAACCTACTTGAAATAATATCAGTGAGGCAAGATATGCCAATACCGAAGTGTAAACCACAACAAAAGCCGCCCACTTCCAATGCCCAGATTCACGGCTAATGGCAGAAATAACGCCGATGCAAGGGAAATAAATCAGTATAAAAAGCATAAAACTCAAAGCTACCAAAGGTGTAAAATTTGGTTTTCCTTTGTTAATACCAGCTGCATAAACTTGGTTTTGAAGCTTTTGAACTAGAGATTGAGTCTTATTTCCTGAATCGTTCGCATGGTATAAAACACCAATTGTGCCAACAACAACTTCTTTTGCCGAAACCCCGGTCAGAAGTGCAACACTCATTTTCCAGTCGAAGCCTAATGGCCGCATCACAGGTTCAATAAAATGGCCGATTCTGCCAATATAGGAATTTTCCTGTTGCGCTACGTTTATTGCGAAATTTAATTCGTCAAATTCTGATAGATACATGGTTTTTAACGAATCTATTACTTTTGAAGGTTTTTTCAATTGATCTAAGGCAGAAAAACTTTCCTTCAACTTTTCTATTTTAGCCGTGATATGCTTCTTTTCGTTAAAATTAACCGGGAAATAGCCCAAAGCCCAGATAATTATTGATGATATTAGTATAATTCCACCAATTTTTTGAAGGTATTGTCCTGTTCTATGCCATACATGCCTGAAAATACTTTTTAATGTCGGCACGCGATAGGGAGGCAATTCCATGACGAAAGGAACATCTTTTTTGCGGAACAGTGTTTTTCGGAATATCAATGCTGAGCCAATTGCAAGAAGCACGCCGGTAAAATAGATCCCAAATAAAATGCTACCCTGGTAGGATTGAAAAAATGCGGTGATAAAAAGAATATAAACCGGTAAACGGGCACTGCACGACATGAAAGGGTTTATAAGCATTGTAATTAGCCTGTCACGGCGGCTTTCAATGATTCGGGTGGAAAGTATTGCCGGCACATTGCAGCCAAATCCCATCAATAATGGAATAAACGACTTGCCATGTAGGCCAATTTTATGCATGAGCTTATCCATAATAAACACAGCACGAGCCATATACCCTGTATCTTCCATGAGTGAAATGAACAGATAAAGTAACAGAATATTGGGCAGGAAAGTAATTACACCACCAACGCCACCAATAACGCCCTGAATAAGAAGGTCTTTGAACATTCCATCAGCCATGTTTGAACTGATAAGCGATGAGATTTTCTGAACCATCCATTGAATCCATTCCATTGGGTAGTTGCCAATTTTGAAAGTGCCATAAAAAGTGGCCCACATCAATCCGATGAAAATTGGTATGCCCCAAATTTTATGGGTAATAAAAGTGTCAATTATTTCGCTGTTCCGGCGGCGTGTCTGAGGGTTTGCTTTCAGTGTTTCGGCAAGTGCTCCGGCTATAAAACCGTATTTGGCATCTGTTATAAGTGTTTCTGTATCTTCGCGTTGATCGTGCTCAATCCGATTTTGTTCCCGGATTACAGTCTCTTTAATTTCGGAAGCATTTTTAAGTTTTTCAACTTTACCAATCGCGTCCGGATCCTTTTCGAGTAATTTTATCGATAGGAAACGGGATGATATTTTATTAAGGAAATCAAAGTTCTGCTTTACGCGGATTTTTTTCTGAACTGATTTTATCCCTTCCTCCAATGCCCTGCCATAATTAATATGGATATGCCTCGAAACATGATCGCTGCCTTCGCAAACTTCAATGATTTTTGAAAAAAGCTCATGGATTCCTTTTCCCCGCGAAGCAACAGTAGGAATAAAGGGGACTCCCAGCATTTGCCCTAAATGCTTGTAATCTAAAATATCGCCTTTTTGCTGCAATTCATCGAACATGTTTAGCGCAACTATTACCCTGATATCCATATCAATAAGCTGAGTTGTAAGGTAAAGGTTGCGTTCCAGATTGGAAGCATCCACTACGTTAACAACCACATCGGGCATGTTTTCGTTTATAAAATCCCGAACGTAAAGTTCTTCGGGAGAATAAGCTGTTATTGAATAGGTTCCAGGTAAATCAGTGATGAAAAACTCATATCCTCCTTGCTCAAATTTTGCTTCTTTTGCATCAACAGTTACACCGCTGTAATTGCCTACACGTTCGCGGGAGTTGGAAGCGTAATTAAAAAGAGTTGTTTTGCCTGAATTTGGATTGCCTACAAAAGCTACATGTATGGTTTTATTTTTTTTTGAGAAACTTGCATTCTCCGAATCTTCCAATAATGTACCTGAATATGAAATTTCTTGTTCTTTCTTATTAAGTGTGTCAATTTCAATAAGTTGTGCTTCGCTCATGCGAAGTGTAACATTATATCCTAATATGCTATATTCAACAGGATCCTGTAAAGGTGCTTTTTTTACAACAGTTACTTCTTTCCCGACAACAAACCCCATTTCGGTTATTCTCTTACGAAAAGCACCACGCCCCTTAACCCTCTGTATTACAGCCTTGTTTCCAGGTTCAAGTTCACTAAGATTCACAGGTTATTGTTATTTAGATTAAATAAAAATTAGTGCAAAGATACTTAGTTTAAATGAGTTAAAGCGAAGAAAAGATGAAATTTAATTGGTTTAGAATAAAATTATATCTGCATGATAAACAACATGTTACTTATTAATAAAGCAATTCATCATCCTGATCAATTGGAAAAGCGATGGCATGTAATGCGGGTAGGAGGGAAGCTATCCGCTGTCCCCAATGGGCGACAAATAACTTCCTGCATTCATAAACGGCATTTTGTTTTGCGTAAGCCAGGTTTTTCTGATATAGAAGTACGAAATCTTTAAGATCCTGGTAAATATCGGCCAGATGTTCGGAAATGCCAGCTTTAAGAGGGATATTATCTGCATTTTCGTAAGAAAGGGTATAAAAAGCATCCCTGTCTGAAAAAACATTCAAAAGCGAATTGTAGATATTTTCCCACTGATCTTCATTTACAAACCGTTCACCAAAATAATCTTCATCGGGTTCGATTATGGGTAAAATTGCCCCTTTCAGATAAAGCAAGGGACAGATTTTGGCATAATACAGAAGAACTTCATCCTGTTGGTATTGTTCGGCTTTTTCGGTAAAAATGCAGAACTCGTTAGCAACGGTGTACATATCTAGTACATTGGCAGAAGTTGCGGCATCAGATGTGATTGTCATAAAGTTAGGTTAAGGTTGGTTTTCGATCCAAAGGTATTAATTTGATTAGTCGTAGCTGGGCTTTATAAATAAAAAAAGTGCTTTCAGAGCACTTTGATTTTTCGAATATCATGCATTGCTACTTCTAACTTTTTCATTATCAATAACCTTGCAACAGAAGTTCCATAATTGGTAAAACCTTGGAACAATTCTTTTTCTATTTCGACCACATCCCATAAAAGTAGGTTACTTTGAACTTCTCCAACTTGCACAGTAACTTCCCCTCAATAAGACAGGAAACAACATCAAAAGGGTTGGTGTGCGGTGGTATAATTTGCTCTGGTTGCAGGCATAAATGTATAACCTTCAGTGAACTTGATAAATGCATGAAAAATCCCTCTATGTCGAAAGGCACTTTGGGAGCGTTGGATAATGAGATTATTTTCATTTTGGTGATGTAGCTCTTTGAGAAAGTACCGACTTGGGTTTGAAAATACTCCATTTATCCAGAAAATGCATAATCGAAAATAAGGGTCGCCTGAAAATCATTCTTGGGCCAGACCAACACATCACTAAACGCATCTGTTCCCTCATTTTGGGCGAATAGCAATGAACGGGGCATTGTTTGCAAACCGGTTTTGTTTCGCCATACATGCACGAAAGCAGGCGTTTTTCAGAGTAAGCAGAAAGTTGTAGACAATCTGCGCAAAGTATGCCAACACTATTATGGTTAGCATGGCAATACATGCGTATCATGTTTTGCACGATAATGGATTCTCTTTTGAGACGTGATTTTAAAAAAAACATTTTAGCTTTTTATTCCCTTATCATAGTGAGCAGCATAATAAACTTCTCGTTGGCGTTAACTGCATGTGGAATGTTTGCCGGCATGATAATGCTTTGTCCAGCAATTAGTTGGTTGGAATTTCCTCCAATTACAATTTCGGCACTACCCTGCATCACCTGAACCATAGCATCGAATGGAGCAGTATGCTCGCTAAGTTTTTGTCCGGCATCAAATGCAAATAATGTGATATTTCCTTTTTCTTTTTGGATTATCCTTTTGCTTACTATTCCATCCGTTTGATAACTGATAGAATCAGCAAATATAAACGGAGTTCCTGGTTCAATTTTTTCGTTTTCCACTTTTTCGTTATTGGTGATTGGTTATTGGTTATTGGTTATTGGCGGATATTGAGCGATGGTTGTTAAGCTTTGGTTGGTGAGTTTTTATCGACCTATTCGCCGAAACAAGTCGGAGTGTTATTGGTGAATGGTTATTGGAGAATGGAATTATTACAATGAGTTTATTTGTAATAGGTTACTGAATTCAAAACTATAACTTTGAGTCCGCTCCGATAACCCTAAAAAAAAAGAATACCACGGAGGAACAGAGAACACAGAGGTACACAGAGTATTGTTAATCAATACTATAGACTTTGTGAAACTTAGAGATTTTGTGTCTTAATGGCGAAAAAGACTTTTCGGAGTGGACTCAACTTTTTTCCTATTTTCTATTTTTTTATTCCATTCTCCTATTTTTCATTCTCTATTTTCTGATTTTCGCCTTTCAAACTCACACCCATTCTTCATTCAAGATGTCTCCTTTTATTCCAACAACTATTTTCTTGATTGGGATATTCCGTCCTGATTGTTGAACGGCCATTTTCGCCATTTGAATTAAACCGCCACAACAGGGCACTTCCATGATTGGAACAGTTAAAGTGTTTATTTTGGCTTCCGAAATCATGGTCGAAAGTTTATCAAGGTACACGTCCTTATTGCTATCGAGTTTTGGGCAGGCAATTGCAATTGATTTGTTTTTCAATAGCTTATTATGGAAATCACCCATGGCAAACGCCACACAATCAGCAGCTAACACAACATCGGCTCCTTGAAAATAGGAAGCCATAGGGTTGACAAGATGAAGTTGTACCGGCCATTGCCGCAATTCAGATGGTGCTGGAGAAGCTGGATTGCTGGAAGTTGTAGCAAAGGCAGAGGCTGGATTAATTTTGTCCATATCAATCCTGAAGTCAATGGTTTTTGAGCTTCCACAGCCACATGCACTTTCGTGTTCGGGTTTAACGTGATTTAAGGCGTCTTTCATTGTTGGGAAAATTATTGTTGAGTCTTTTATTGGTTTAAGATCGGCTTCGGGACTGAGATCGATATTATGTTTTTTAATGTATGCCACAGCTTCTTTGAGAAATTCATGCTCATTATGGTCGCGAAGGTGTTCGAGGTGCGCCAATATAGTATTGCGGCCCTGCTTAACAATTGTTTCCATAACAACAGTTTCGTTGTAGGCCTCGGCTTCGCGTTCAATAATTTCGATGGCGCCTTCGGGACAGTAGCCTAGGCAGGCACCCAAGCCATCACAAAACAAATCGCTGATCAGCCTTGCTTTGTTATCAATAATCTGTAATGCACCTTCGTGGCAATTGGGGATGCATAAGCCACATCCATTGCATTTGTCCTCGTCAATCTGAATGATTTTTCTAAGCATAAATAGTGAATTTGTTCTTAAGTCTTATATTGTTTTGTTTTTCATGTGTTTAACAAAAATGGCTGGGCAACTTAATTACTCTTCTAAATGCATTTCAATCATTGCAATTTTACTGAAAATATGGCAGAAATATACTTTGCTATACTACTTTCATTTAGTTGGTAATGTCGATTAATTTGATTGAAAGCTTTTTTTCGTTAACAGTTGTCCTATTTATCCTGTTTAAAGTTATCAGTAATCAATCATAAGCATGCATTGTCGTTCTAAATAAGAATTGAAGTATTTGAATGCGCAAATATACATAATAACTGATTGCAACCTCAAAATTTTGAAAAATATTAGGATCCCATTTCCAGGAATTGATTCCTCTTTTAAACCTAAATTGGAATTAATAGTTAATAACCATGTTGATAAATAATGGCAATAATATTTGTATTTATTAGGTTTTGAATTACTTTTGCATGGTATTAACATAATAACCATGTCGTTCATAGTCAGGCAAAACATCAAGGGGA
>CAIRHD010000224.1 GCA_903878265.1 uncultured Bacteroidales bacterium
AATAGCCCACAAAGTTGCGACCTAACCTTTAATACCGTTGACGGTATGCCTTTGTATGCCCACCTGAACGGTATCATGGCCTATGATGGCCGTCATTGTCTGATAACCGCGGTGGATATTACCGCTCGCCGGCAGGCTGAGTATGCAATGCAAAAAAGCGAGGAAAAATTCCGACAACTTGCCGAAAGCTCAACCTCTATTGTTTATCGTTTGCTATTGAAGCCCGAATTAAAATTCGAGTATGTAAGCCCTTCTGCAACGGTTATTACGGGATATACACCAGAAGAACATTACAACGATCCGCAACTGGGGTTCAAGCTGGTTCATCCCGACGACAGGATATTGCTCGAAAACACAACCAGATACAGCCAAAGCGAACCCATTGAGATGAGATGGATACGAAAAGACGGTAAAGTAATCTGGACCGAGCAACGCAGTGTTTTGCTGTTTGATGAATACAATGAACCTTATGCCATTGAGGGAAATGCCAGGGATATTACCGATCAAAAAAACTTAGCATTGGGGCTTAGTAAAGAAGCTGAAAGGAGTTCGTTGTTGCTCGGTTTATTTACTAAGGCTCCGGCTCTTTCCGATAAAAAACTCTACGACCTTGCTTTGGATATAGCTGTTAAAATTACCGATAGCGAAATTGGTTTCTTGCACCAGGTAAGCGACAACCAACAAGTAATCATCCTTACTACCTGGAGCGAAGAAGCAAAGAAAAACTGCACCACTATTCACAAGAACCATTATCCTATTGAAAAAGCAGGAAACTGGGCCGATTGCATACGGCTTAAGAAAGCGGTTGTTAACAATGATTATTTCACATCGGCCAATAAAAAAGGGCTGCCCGAGGGTCATTCCCCTGTTTGCAGGATAATGAGCATTCCGGTTATACACGAAGAAAAAGTCCGGTTGATTTTTGGTGTTGGCAATAAATTATCAGACTACACAGATCTGGATGTAATGCAGATACAAGCCGTTGCCAACGAATTGTATAAAATACTGGAAAAACGCAAAGTAGAAAAAGACCTTCAAAAAAGCCAAGAAAGATGGCATTTTGCTGTTGAAGGGAGCAACGATGGAATCTGGGATTGGAATCTTCTCAGCGGTAAAGTCTTTTACTCCAACCGGTGGAAAGAAATGATCGGTTATGGGCCTGGCGAACTGGAAGAGGAACTCAGTGAATGGGAAAACCGGGTTCATCCTGACGATCTAGAATCAGTTATGTTCAAGCTGAAACAGCATTTCAATCATGAAACAACAGATTATTCTGCCGAGCACCGCGTGGTATGTAAAGATGGATCGTGGAAATGGATTCTGGACCGCGGTAAAGTTCTTGAATGGGATGCTAATGGGCAACCGGTCCGTATGGTCGGTACTCATTCCGATATTTCCGAACGCAAACAGGCTGAATTGGCATTACTAGAAAGCGAAGAAAGATACCGCAGTATTTTCGAAAGCGTACAGGAAGTTTACTTTGAGGCTTCAGTGAACGGAACGCTCCTAGAGGTAAGTCCTTCAATTGAACAAATTTCAAAAGGACAATTCATCAGAAATGAAATTTTAGGGCAATCATTTGCTGAGATTTATGCAAATCCTGACGAACGCAATATTTATTTCGCGAAATTATTTGAACAGAAAAGAGTCAACGATTATGAGTTGTGGCTCCGGAACAAAGATGGTTCAGTGATTCCTGTTTCCATATCTTCTGCACTTTCGTTTGATGCCAGCGGCAAACCGTTAAAAATAACCGGAATCCTACGCGACATTACCGAGCGCAAGAATTCTCAAATTGCGCTGAATGAAACACTGAAAAAGTTGAACGAAACAAACCTTCACCTCGAAAAACGGGTGGAAGAACGAATGCAGGAATTGCGTCAGCTATCCAACCTTCAGCAAGCCATTCTGCGCCACGCAGGCTTGGCAATAATTTCAACTTCAACCGAAGGCTTGATAGAGATATTCAACGATGCAGCCGAAGAAATGCTGGGCTATAAAGCTAATGAGGTAGTAGGCCAACACACTCCAGTTCTGTTTCATGAGCCACAGGAACTTGCAATGCATGCCAGGAAACTGTCCATGGAAACAGGAGAAATTATTGCTGCTGATTTTAGTACGTTTCAAACCATATTAAATAGATCGTTAAATCAAACCGGCGAATGGTTATATGTTCGTAAAGGAGGTGAAAAATTCCCCATAAGGCTTACAATATCTTCTGTTAAAGATTCTGGAGGCCATTTGCTGGGATACATCGGAATAGCTATTGATATTACAAAAGAAAAGCAATCAATTTCGGCGTTGCTCGAAAGCGAAGAACGTTTTCACAACATGTTCTGGGATCATTCAGCAGTTATGATACTTGTTGATCCTGATACAGGCCAAATTCTTGAAGCAAACAAGGCTGCAGAACAGTACTATGGGTATGCTTTCAATAATGGTTCAAGACTATCGATTTCCGAACTCAATACTCTATCACCCGATCAGATTAGAGCAGAAATGGAGAATGCACTTCTGCAAAACCGCAATTATTTTGTTTTCCCTCATAAACTTGCTACGGGCGAAATCAGGACAGTTGAGGTACACTCTTCACCTATAAGTGTAAAAGGAGCTAAAGTTTTGTTCTCTGTAATTCACGACATAACCGAGCGCAAAGAGATGGAATTAGCTCTTAAAATGCAAAGCGCTGCCTTCGAATCTTTTGCACTCACCATTATTATAACCGATATTGAAGGCAGGATAGAGTGGGTAAATCCTGCTTTCACCCAACTTACCGGATATTCTGTTGACGAGGCCATTGGAAAAATGCCGGGTGAACTGGTAAAATCAGGTAAGCAGGATAAGGATTTTTATAAGAGATTCTGGGATACGATACTTACCAAAAAAGTATGGACTGGCGAACTGATAAACCGCAGGAAAGACGGCAGCCTTTATTATGAAGAGGAAACCATCACGCCTGTTTTGGATCCTCAAGGTAATATTTCCAGCTTTATTGCCATCAAAATCGATATCACCGAACGTAAAAAGCTTTACCAGCAAATTGCTGACGAAAAACGGAGGTTGGCAGATATCATCAAAGGCACCAACGTGGGAACCTGGGAATGGAATATACAAACGGGCGAAACCATATTCAACGAACAATGGGCCGATATAATTGGCTATAGTCTCGATGAAATATCACCTGCAAGCATCGAAACCTGGATGAGATTTTCTCATCCCGACGATTTAAAAACATCTGGCGAATTATTGGAAAAGCACTTTAAGGGTGAACTTGATTATTACTCAGTTGAATCGAGGATGAAGCATAGGAACGGTGAGTGGATTTGGGTTCTGGACAGGGGAAGGGTGCATGAATGGGACAGTGAGGGCAAGCCGCTATTGATGTCGGGAACACACCAGGTAATTACTGAACGGAAAAAGGCTGAAGAAGAATTACAATGGAATAAATCGTTCCTGGAACTAATGTCCAATTCGTCGCCCTTGGGATTTCTTGTGGTTGACAACCGCAACGACGAAATCCTCTACTTCAATCAGAGGTTTTGCCAAATCTGGGGAATTGAGCAACTATCGGATCAAATGACCAATGGCGAATTGAAAAACAACGACATTATCCCGTTTTGCCTGCGCGTGCTGGCCGATATTCCTGCTTTTGCCGAATCGTGTAAACCACTTCAGGCTGAAGCAAACCGTATTATTGTTGAAGATGAAATTGCCTTTACCGAAAATCGCACCGTTCGTAGATTCACCACTCAAATAAGAGGCGAGAATGACGAGTATTTTGGGCGGTTCTACATTTTTGAAGACATAACCCAACGTAAGCGGATCGAGGTGGAAATCCGTAAGGCAAAAAGCGAAGCCGAGAAAGCCAACCTTGCAAAGAGCGAATTCCTGTCGCGCATGAGCCACGAACTGCGCACGCCCATGAATTCGATTCTGGGCTTTGGCCAATTGATGGAAATGGGAGATTTGAACCCAAAGCAAAAGAAAGGGGTAACACATATACTGAACAACGGCAGGCATCTGCTCAACTTAATAAACGAAGTGCTCGATATTGCAGGCATCGAAGCCGGAAGACAAATCCTGACCCTGGAACCGGTACAATTGGACACCGTTATAAATGAAATAACCGACAGCATTGAAGTTGCGGCAAGCAAAAGAAAAGTATCAATCGAACTTGTTGATTCGCCTGCCAACATCCTTTTTACTTTAGCCGACAGAATGCGGTTGAAACAGATATTAATCAACCTGCTCAACAACGCCATAAAATATAATAACATTGGTGGTTCCATAACTATTAAAATAGCGCTGCAACCAAGCGATGAGCATGGCAACTTCCGTGTTAGGATTTCAATCTGCGACACGGGTGATGGGATTAGGCCCGAAGATATCGGCAAACTTTTTCAGGCTTTCGAACGCATTGGAGCAGATCGAACCGAAGCCGAAGGTACGGGGCTTGGCCTTATGGTGGTAAAAAAACTTGCCGAAGCAATGAACGGCACAGTTGGGGTTGAGAGTGAGGTTGGCACTGGAAGTACTTTTTGGATTGAGCTGCCGCAAACCGAAAATATCAAACAAGCCATCGGTCAAACCAGCGGTTCACCAACACTTGAATTGCCAACAACCAAACATGCCGGAATTGTTTTGTACATCGAGGACAACCTTGCGAACATCGAACTGGTCCAAGAAATCATGGCTGAACATCGTCCGGAAATCCATCTGGTAACTTCCATGTACGGAAAACAAACCGTAAATTTGGCAAGAGAACATAAGCCCGGTTTGATACTGCTTGATCTCGATTTACCCGACATCAAGGGCATTGAAGTTTTGGAACAACTGTTGACCGATCCCCAAACAAAAACAATACCGGTAATCATCATCAGCGCAGATGCCATGCCGTTTCAGGTTGAGAAATTAATGGAGGCAGGCGCCCTGGGCTATGTGACAAAGCCATTGAATGTGGTTCAATTTCTGAGAACTCTTGATCGGCACATCATAATTTAAGTTATTCGCACATCTCAAACCAAATTGATCATGATTGATTCAAACTTAAAAAATGCAAAGATCCTTATTGTAGACGATAAGGAATCGAATATCGGTATTCTGGAAGGACTGCTTGAAGTATCGGGATACACCCATTTCCAATCTGCCACCGACCCACGCCTTGTGGTTGGCTTGTTCAAATCGTTTAACCCCGATTTGATCCTACTCGATTTAATGATGCCAAACCTCAGCGGATTTGAAGTGATGGAAGAACTACAAGCTATAACTCCTCCCAATACCTACATCCCGATACTTGTTCTTACTGCAAATATTACCAATGAAGCCAAAATTCGGGCACTTTCAGGCGGGGCAAAGGACTTTTTGTCAAAACCATTCGACCTTTACGAAGTGCAACTGAGGATAAGCAATCTGCTCGAAACCAGATACCTGCATCAGCAGCTTGAAAATCAGAATCAGATTCTTGAAGAAAAGGTTAAAGAAAGGACTTTCGACCTCGAACAATCAAATAGCAAGCTTGATAGGGCAAATAAACAATTGGAAGTACTCGATAAAGCCAAGAGCGGTTTTCTTAATCTTATCAGTCACGAGATAAGGACTCCACTTAATGGTATTTTAGGTTTTGCAAGTGTGCTTAAAGATGAGATAAATTCGCCTGAATTACTAAAATATATTGACTATCTGGAAATGTCTGCACAGAGGCTTGAAGCTTTTTCTTATCAGGCGTTGCTAATTACTGAATTGCGAATGAGGAAACGCGAAATTAAACAGGAAGCTGTTCCTCTTGACGAATTGGTTGTCTCCACAAAAAATAGCCTACTTCATAAAATCGAGGCTAAAGGAATTATCCTTATTATTCAAAAGGATCAATCAATTGATGAAATCAAAGGCGATAGGGAATTGCTTCAGATCTGCTTTGATCGACTGGTTGATAATTCAGTTAGATTCTCTGAAAAAGACGAAGTTATTACTATAAACGTATTTTCTGAAAACGAATCCACTGTTTGTGAATTTATTGATCAGAGTTCTGGATTTCCGAGAGAAGTGCTAGACAATCCATTTCAGATTTTCGTGCTTGGCGAAAAACATATTGACCAAAATACCGGCTTGAACCTGGCATTGATAAAGCTGATCATGGAAGCTCACCAAGGCAATATCGAAATCAGCAATAACCCAACAAAAGGAGCTAAAGTTAGATTGACTTTCCGCAATCAGAAGTAAATTTATAATGTTCTACCACGAAGAAGATTTCAAATGTTATTTTAACATAATGCCCATGGAAACAACAAAATCTGTTTTTAATTCAACATCAACGAATACAAGCTGAAATAGCACTCAATTTCACGATATAAACAAATAAACAAACCTGAAGGTGTTTTTCCGCAAGGCACAACCTATTTTACTCATACCACGGATGTCCCCAATGGCATAAATTTTTTCTATATTCTATTGCTTTTCTTGCCAATCCTTGGTTCAGCTCCGAGAAATCCTATTTTACCACAAAAACTCAATTGCATAAATTATTCAAATAACACCGCATGCTTACCATGCTCTGTGTACCTTCGTGTTCTCAGTGCCTCCGTGGTTTCTTTTATTTTTGGTTTCTAAATCGCTTCCCAACTCTTTGAGATCGCTTCCTTTCCTTGTCCCTTAATTTATTTCAACATTTTAGCTAAAATTATTATAAAGAGGATTCTGCCCTACAATACTATCTGAAGGGTATTTATTTCTTTATAATTCTTTTTACCGCAATACCACTTGCTGTTTCAATTTTCAAGGTATAGATCCCATTTTGTAAACTGCCAACTTCCAAATGATTGCTCAGGGTTTGTTTGTTCATGACCATTTTTCCATACAAGTCAAAAACTGATACTTTTACATCATCTTTGAGTCCACTCATGTATATTGCATCAGCGGTAGGATTGGGGGAAAGGGTTATTTCAGAATATTTATTTTCTTTAATATCAGTGATGCCTTCATTGTAAAGTGCCTGAATTTCCTCATCATTTAATGGTCTGTTATACAAACGCAAATCATCAAGGGAGCCAGTGAAAAATGGTGCATATTGGGAATTTGTTTCATCCCACGATGCAAGCTTTATTGACTCGTTATTGTTTAAGAACGAATTGTTATTATCCTGAAATTCAGTTTTTTCTATCCCGTTAAGGTATATTTTGAAATTATGATTTAACCTGTCAATAATTGCTACGTAGAAAAACCATGTTTCATTTAACGGAACCATACTTCCTGTAAAAGTTTGACCGTAAATACCCGTTGCCTCAGAATACATAGTGCCATTATCTTCGATATACATTATATATTCCCGGTTTGCAAACCCACTTTGGTAAACACCGCCTTTGTGCAGAATTGGCGTATATCTATTCGAAAGGTGGTCAACTTTGACCCATATCGCAATTGTCAACTGATAGATAGGATTAAGGGTTGGGCTACTTAAAATTTCGATATAATCATCACCATCAAAAGTATAACTGCTGTATGGATTTCCAAATCTATCGTAAGTTGACAAGGCTCCATAAACAGTACCATGATTGTTGTTACCGCTCCAATCGTTCGCATTCCTGTTAAATGGATAATAGCCAACTAACCCATATTGCAGATTAACCTGAGCTTTTAGTGATGGGATAATAAGCATGACAAACACGGAATAAAAGATATACTTTCTCATAATCGTAAAAAATTAAACTGTTTACCAAACCTTTTAAAGGATAATCTTATTCTGTTTTAGATTAACTTTTGGCAGGAACAAATGTATGAAACATTGGGTTTGGAAACTAATGAAGCTTATAATTAATGAAAGAAGAAAAAAAATAATATTTACACATTATACTATTCCACCGGTTGGTTTGCTTCTTCTTTTCAGATGCACACCTGTAAAATCTCTTTGAGATCGCTCCGCATCTCTTTGAAATCACTTCCCAAATTCACATAAAACAGTGGAAACAGCCATTAAGCCAATGTCAGAATTGCAGAAAACCCCACAAACCTAAAAAATATGATGCAGGAAAACATTTTATCTGCAGATATAAGTAACTTTGTTCCTGTTTTTGAAGGCTAACGGATAGTATCGCCCAATATCAAAAACTGGGGGTTATGAAACGAAATAATTTCTTTGGAGCAATTGTGGTATTAATGCCCTTGTTTACATGCTGCATCAAAACGTATGAACCGCAAATTAAAAGCAGCGATGCAGTAAAGTTTGTTGTTACCGGGCAGGTGAATAGGGGAGACGAGGTTCAGCATGTTAATGTTTCGACCACTTCGGCAGTAAGCAGTCCCGAGCATTTGCCTGTTTCCGGCTGCACGGTAACTATCCTTGATGCAAAAGGAAACTCGTATAGCACGATCGAAAAAAAGGATGGTGATTACGAAGCCGTTATTCCGGAAAGCGAACTTGTTCCAGGCTCAAGGTTTAAAGTCGATATTCTGATACCCGACGGCACAAAAATAGTTTCCGATTTCGACGAGATAAATGAATGCCCTAAAGTTGATTCGATATACTACATTGCGGATACATTGCCTTCGGTCAACCCATATCTGATCACACAAGGCATCCAATATTATGTGAACCTCGATGCCGAAAATGTTTCAAGCCGTTATTTCAGGTGGGAAGCCATCGAAACCTATGAATTCCGGGCCGTTTATCCCATTGAATGGGTTTACGATGGCAAAGTACATCATCTGGTGCCTCCAGATTTATCACGAAAAGTGTGTTGGAAAACTGTGATGGTGAAAAATATTTTCACACTTTCCACAAAAAACCTGGCACAGAATAAATACAACATGTTTCCGCTTCATTTTGTCGATAATGTATCTTCACCCCGCCTGGTGTATGGAACAAGCCTATTGTTACGGCAGTATGCACTTAGCGAAGCCGCCTTTGAATATTGGGAGAAATTGCGCATAAACAGTGTGGAGCAAGGCGGATTGTACGAAAAACAACCTCTATCTATTAAGGGGAACCTTCATAATGTTACAAATCCCAACCAACAGATACTTGGATTCTTTGGGGCTTCATCAGTAACATCGAAACGCATTTTTGTGTATAATGTTAAAGATATGCCTCTCGAATATGATCCCGGTTGCAGTGCGGAATTTGAGAAACCCAGGCTTTCATTTGTGGGGATATCTCCGCTTTCGTTCCCGGTCTATTTATATGCAACTGTTTATGGTTATTTAATTATTATCCTAGAACCCAGTTGCTACAATTGCCGCAGGGATGGCGGAGATACGATTAAACCTACCTACTGGCCATATTAATAAACTTCATTGGGATTATCGTTTTCTTACTTCTGCCGTCTCCGAAAAAGATAAAAATCAACAGCACACTTCATCCAAGAGATTTTTTATTATTTTTACACCTGCAAAATTTACTGTTGTAATTGTCTTACAACTAAGTCTATCAGTATCTCGATCTGCAATTTAACTTTTGGTCTTATGTACATAAATATTCCCTTTATCAGGAAAACGATAAAAAAGCGCTTGGTAAAGTCCGGCTGGGCGGCACCGACTAAAACAGAGGAAGATATTGAAATGGCACAGTATATGGCGAAACTTACAATTTTTTCGACAGCCATTTTTGTGTTTGCGGCTTTAGCATTCCGGTTTTTGTTGACCTTGCAGACCTCGGTATTGCTCAAGGTGCATGCTTTCCATTTCCGGTACAGGCTTTTCGATATTACTTTCGCCACTATTGACGCAAGCAAATGGTCGCTCTTGCAAGTTTTGCTTGTTTTCGGGTTGGGTTATCTTGTATTGACATTAGTAGGGCTTTACATCATTAATAAGTTCAACAACATTCACAACGTGAAATGGAAAACCAGGCTTATACTTACTTGGGTTGCTTTGTTGCTGGCAAATGCATTACCTGCCGCCATGGTGGCGGGCTGTTTTTCGGGCAATAGTTTTGGTGTAATTTCGCATTGGCTGGTCGAAAATATGCCCATCCGCTTATTGATTGCTAGTGGTGCGGTGCTCATGATGTTCCTCTCCAGGAATTTCTGGGTGTTCCTGTTTTTAAAAGCGGCCCCAAGCAGTTTCTTCCTTACCGAAGATGAGCCAATGACAATGTATATCATGCATGTTTTCGCTAAATCGTGGCTTTATGGGTTTTTGATCCTACTGTTTTGTAACTGGCCCATGCGCGATATTTACTGGCCTATTTTCTTCTTATGCTTCGGTTTCATTGCCTTGCCGTTAAGAGACCTCCCCGCAGCTTACGAAGATATTGCAATACGAAAATCAAATAGGGAAATTTTTACATCGCCTAATACCCTGTATTATCTTATCGGGATATTGTTCTTACTTCGTATTGCAGGCACAGTATTTTCAATTCACTTTTGAGCCTTTGAAGCAAAGCCAAAAAGAACCTTTAGTTGAAGCAAAGCACACAAATAGCAGGGATAATCAATAAGCCTGGGGCGTACAACCAAGCAAACTGCTCAGAAAGTTCAAACGAGGTGTCGGGCAGCCAAGCGGACTGCATAGAAAGTTCAAACGAGGTGTCGGGCAGCCAAGCGGACTGCTTAGAAAGTTCAAACGAGATGTCGGGCAACCAAGCGGACTGCCCAGAAAGGTCAAACGAGGTGCTGGGCAACCAAGCGGACTGCCCAGAAAGTTCAAACGAGGTGTCGGGCAGCCAAGCGGACTGCCCAGAAAGTTCAAACGAGGTTTTGGCGCATACAAAACTGCCTTTTTTATATTGAAAGAGCCGCAAATGAGAAATCAGATGCGGCTCTTTTGATTATAGGTTTTGATTAGACGGTTCTACAAAGTCCCTCTCAAGGTTACAAACACATTCCTGCCGGGCGCGCTTATGCCACTGGCAAAATTGCGGTAATGCTTGTCGAGCATGTTTTCGACGCCAGCCTGTAAGCTGATATTCCGTGTAAACTGGTAACTGGCGCGGAGGTTTAACGTAAACCAAGCTGGCATTCCGTCAGCAGTGGCATACGTTTCGTTGTCTTCGCCACTTGGGCTGTAATCTTCAATGTGTTTCCAGGCATTGTAGCGGGCGTAAAATTCGCCGGTGAATTTGCTCAGGTCGAGTTTTATGGAAGTCAATCCAAACACGGGAGGGATATGGTCGAGGGGTACATTTCCTTCCTTTACCTCGCCATGTGTGTAAGTCAAAGTGCTGCGCAACGAAATTGATTTAGTAATTTGTGCCAACACATTTCCTTCGAACCCATAAATTAATGCTTGGTCCACGTTCTGCATGGCTTGAACGGCTGCCAAATTGCCATCGAACACAATCGAATCCTGGCCATTGTAAGTAGATGGCTGTATTACAAAAGCATCTTTTAATAAGGTGTAAAATCCGGTCAATTCAACCTGAAAAACTTTATTGAAGGTTTTGCCAAGCGTAAGTTCGGCATTGTAGGCATTCTCAGGTTTCAATTCCGGGTTGGGAACAATGGTAACCGTGCTGTTAAAATCGTTGAGCTTGGTTAGGTCGTCAATATTAGGCGCCCTGAAACCTGTGGAAAGATTTGCTGTGATACGCCAGTCGTTGCCGGGCATATAGACCAGGCCGAGGCTTCCATTTATGGCGGTGTTGCTCTGGCTCATTTTAGCATCGAACGGGAATTTTATCAAATCCATCATCGCCTTGGTATATTCAGCATCCAACGAAATATAGTTGAACCTGATACCTTGCGAAAATATCAGTTTCTTGCTTATTTCCCAGTTGTTGGAAGCATAAGCGGCCATGTTTTTCATGTTGTCGCCACCATCCGGATAACGGCTTGCGGCATCCTGAGTTATTGTGCCATCATTCACGTTTTTGTTGTAAGCTTTTGAATCCACTTGGTTAAAAACGCCTTCCAAACCATAACGCAACTCGCTTTCGCTGAATATTTTTTTCATAAAATCGGCATTTAGCGAAAGCACATTTACGGTTTCTTCCTGATGTTTTGCCTTCGATTTTCCAAATTTGCGGCTTATGCGGTCTTCGCTAATGTACTGATAGGCGGCAGTTACCTGAAACTGATCATACAGTTTTACCGGTTTCAGCCATTCGCTTTTCAGCGAAACAAGCCCACGGGTTTGCGGCCCGTAATACCATTCGGCATACGATAGTTTATCGGCGGTCATTTCGGTTAAGCGGTCGTAGCGAGGGATATCGCTCGAATTTGAATATTGCATGTTCAATGTCAGGGCGTAGTTTTTCGAAGGTTTCAACAAAACTTTCCCGAAAAGGTCGTACTGCGAATATCCCGAATTTTTCTGGATTAGCGGGTCGCTATTGGTTGTCATAACATCTTTCCCGTCTATGCGTTCGGCATAATACAGGCATTTCCCCCAATCGCCGTATTTGCTGTCGCGGTTGCTGCCTTCGCGCAAATCGCCAATATCTTTGGTACTTGCGCCGAACAAAGCGGCAATTTTCTTCCCACCAATATTCAGGTTAAAACTTTGCGAATACTCCTCGGCAGCCGAAGCGTAACGGAGCATCACATTTCCCGAAGTGAAAACTTTATCGTTGGTCGAAAGCACTGGGTTGCGGGTGTAAAAGTGCATAACGCCACCCATGGCATCGCTCCCGTAAATAACCGAACCAGGACCGTGTACCACTTCTACCCGGCTCAACATATTTGGGTCGATGGTAAGAATATTCTGGATATGGCCCGCACGGTATATGGCATTGTTCATCCTTACGCCATCAATAACCGTTAGCACGCGGTTGGTTTCCATGCCCCTCAATACGGCACTTCCACCACCAAGTTGGCTTTGCTGCACAAATACAGTCCCATTTTGTTGTAAAAGTTCGGCTGTTGTTGCCGGGTTGCCAAGTTGTATGGTTCGGGCAGCAATAATATCAATGTGGACAGGTAAATCCCTGTTTTTTTCTTCCACTTTGTTCGCCGACAGAACTACTTCCTGTAAATTGATGATGGCTACTGTTAACTTAATATCAGTGGTTTTGGCTGTAAATGATGATTTCGCAAACTCAACAGGATAAAATGATATGTGCGAAAAAGTCAGTTTGTCGGTGCTATTAAACCCCGAAAGATCGGCCTGCCCTTTGTTGTCGGTGGTTGCCGAAACCGATTTGTCGGCATTGTAAATGGAGCAATTGCTGATGGGTTGCAGGTCGGTTTTGCTGATAACCCGAACCTGTTGGGCAAATGAAATGCCGGCAATTGCTAAAAATAGGAGTGTTATTATTTTTTTCATCTTGCTTTAAAATTATGTTAAACCATTAAAACCACAAGTTACACTAAAGGTGCAAAGTGGTAAATTCGATAAATTCCAGTTGCCACGAAAAAAATGCGGGGCTAACCGAAAAACAATTCCATGAAAATTAGCAAGATGGTTCTGGAGGTGGGAGTAAAATGCTGAAAAATGGCCCAGAGATGGGTAAAGGATCCAAGTTTGATATTGAAACAGTGCAATTTCTTATAATCGGATAAGTTTTATCTTGAATCACCGCGGTTTTGATAATTTTCTCAACTATCAAACGGGCAGTATTTTTATTTGGCATCTGATGTTGCTGCGAATTGAACAAGCGGGTTTTTGCTATGAGGGTTTGCTCTTTCAAATCGTGGAAACAATAATAAATCGTCTTTTTGCCTTTAATCGTTTTCCGCACAACATCGTACAATTTGCCATCAACAATAATTTCCCGTTTGTTAACTACTTTTAATCTGGAAAGGCCGCTTTTATCGAATGTAAAAATGCTCAATTTTTGTTCGGGGATGGTTGAAAGCAGGTTCCATTTCTGCTGTCTTACCGCAATCCGCATTGCCGATAAAACCAAAAAATATCCTAATGAATTATAAATCAATAATCCACAGAGTAAAATGGCAGAAATTTTATATGCTTTTCTTTGCATCCCACAAAAGTATGATTTTTTAATAAACTAATCGAAATTGGTATTGTTTAACTCAAAAATTCAGTGTAATTTTATCGTTGCAAAAACATCAACTTATTTTAACAGACGCAATATGTTATTTGACCTCGAATTGATCAGGAAAGTGTATTCAGCAATGCCTTCCAAGATAGAAAAAGCACGCACGATGCTTGGCCGTCCGCTTACGCTGACAGAAAAAATTCTCTTTAGCCATCTTTGGGATGAATTACCGGCAAAACCTTACGGTAGGGGAGAAGATTATGTGAATTTTGGCCCAGATAGGGTTGCCATGCAGGATGCTACGGCACAAATGGCGTTGCTACAGTTTATGACTGCTGGCCGAAGCCAAACTGCTGTTCCAAGCACAGTGCATTGCGATCACTTGATCCTGGCATCGGCTGGCGCTACTGCTGATTTGGAAATTGCACTTTCGCAAAACAAGGAAGTCTATCATTTTTTAGAATCGGTTTCAGCTAAGTACGGCATTGGGTTCTGGAAACCTGGAGCCGGAATTATCCATCAGGTAATCCTCGAAAATTATGCATTCCCTGGCGGGATGATGATTGGTACCGATTCGCATACGGTAAATGCTGGCGGCCTTGGCATGGTTGCCATAGGGGTTGGCGGTGCCGATGCCATGGATGTAATGGCCGGCATGGCTTGGGAACTGAAAATGCCAAAGCTCATCGGCATTAAACTGACTGGCCGCCTCAATGGCTGGACATCGGCAAAAGATGTGATATTGAAAGTTGCTGGAATCCTTACCGTTAAAGGTGGAACAGGTTGTATTGTTGAGTATTTTGGCGATGGTGCCGATTCGATTTCCGCAACTGGTAAAGGGACAATTTGTAATATGGGTGCCGAAATTGGTGCAACAACCTCGATTTTCGGTTACGATGCTAAAATGAGCGATTACCTGAAAGCCACGGGGCGTGAGGAAATTGCAACTCTTGCCGATGGAATAATGGCTGATCTGCGTGCCGATGCTGAAGTTTATGCATCGCCATCAACCTATTTCGACCAACTTATCGAAATTGATCTGGATTCACTTGAGCCTTATGTGAATGGCCCATTTACACCCGATGCTGCTTTCCCAATTTCGGAATTCGTGAAAGTTGTTAAGGAAAAAGGCTATCCTCAAAAACTTGAAGTTGGCTTGATTGGATCTTGCACAAATTCGTCTTATGAAGATATTACCCGTGCGGCATCGGTCGCAAAACAAGCTACTGCCAAGAATTTAAAAGTACAGGCCGAATTTGTAATTACCCCTGGCTCAGAGCTTATCCGTTATACCACTGAGCGTGATGGTTTATTGGGCGACTTCGAGAAAATCGGTGGTGTAGTTATGGCAAATGCCTGTGGCCCGTGTATTGGACAGTGGAAACGGCATACCGACGATCCCGAAAGGAGAAATTCGATAATAACTTCGTTTAACCGGAATTTTGCCAAACGCAACGATGGAAACCCAAACACCCATAGTTTTGTCGCTTCGCCCGAAATTGTTACCGCTTTCGCCATATCAGGTGATTTATGCTTTAACCCTTTAACCGATTACCTTACAAATAATGCTGGTGAAAAAGTGAAACT
>CAIRHD010000225.1 GCA_903878265.1 uncultured Bacteroidales bacterium
GATGTAAATGTTCAGGAATTTAATCCTGACGACAATGTGGCAACTACGGTTATTGGTAGTTTCGATGTCGCGTTAACTTCCACAAATGCTTGCTATAAGGTTAACAACGGTACATTAACAGCCAATGTTACTGGGGGAAATGCACCATTCTTATATGTTTGGAACAATGGCTACATCGGTCAAACCCTTACTGCCGGTGAAGGAACCTATTCGGTTACTGTTACCGATAATACTGGTTTGAGTGTTGTTGCAACAGGTACTATTGGTCAATATCCTTATGTATCACCTGTCATTACTGGGCCTTCAACAGCTATTGTTAATTCCCCGGGCAATGTTTACATAACCGACTCATGGATGGCCGGTTATATCTGGACTGTTACCGGTGGTACAGTTACAGCAGGAGGAACATCAACCAGCAACAGTATTACAATAACCTGGACTTCTCTGGGTTTACAGCACCTCAGTGTAAATTATACTAATGGACATGGATGTACGGCAATTTCAGCTGCGCAATATGATGTAATGGTTTACGATATACCAAACCCAACCATTAGCGGGCCTAATAATGTATGTGCCAATTCCACCAGTAATCAATATCTTACTGAAGCAGGAATGACCAGTTATGTTTGGACGGTATCAGCCGGAGGCACTGTAACAGGTGGAGGTACATCAGCCAGCAATTCTATTGTTGTAACATGGACAACTGCCGGAGCAAAAACAGTAAGTGTATCCTATACCAATTCGTATGGATCAACACCTGCAACGCCAACCATTTACCCAGTTACTGTCAATCCGCAACCAGTTCCGGTTATTACAGGATCAGCTTCTACTTGTTTAAATGCAAATGGCAACGTTTATTCTACCGAAATGGGAATGACAAACTATGTATGGACAGTTTCTGCTGGTGGCACTATCACAAGTGGCGGTACGTCAAACAGTAATACTGTAGGCGTTACATGGACATCTGCTGGATCGAAAACTGTGGGTGTTTCATATACAAATAGTTTTGGATGCACAGCGGACGCACCAACAGTTAAACAAATCACTGTAAATCCACTTCCGGCAGCTAATGCTGGAACCAATCGCTCAATATGTATTGGAAGCAGTACAACTTTGGGTGTTATGGGTGCAGTTGGCGGTCCTAGTATCTATAGTTGGACCTCGCAGCCCGTTGGTTTTACATCGGCCTTACCAAACCCAACGGTTTCACCAACATTATCAACAACTTATACCCTTGTTGAAACAATCAGAGCAACTGGATGTAGCAAGACCAACAGCGTTTTGGTTGCGGTAAATCCTTTACCAATTCCTACGCTTACCGGGCCAACGCCTGTTTGTAACAATTCGTCTGAAAACACTTATACTACTGAGGCCCAGATGTTCAGCTATATTTGGACCTTACCAAAGGGCGCAATTGTAATTGCAGGTGGTACATCCGAAAGCAATACTGTTACAATCAGGTGGGTTACAGCAGGTACACAGATTATCAGCGTTAATTACACCAATGCGAACGGTTGTACGGCTACTGCTCCAAAACAATTGAAAGTTATTGTGAACCCAACCCCGGTTCCAACAATTACTGGAAGCAGTACTGTTTGTGCAAATGTTAACACTATATATTCCACAACAGCATTCCAAACAGCTTATGTATGGACTATTTCTTCAGCGGGAACCATCGTTAGTGGTCAGGGAACCAAAGCCGTTATTGTTAAATGGTCTTCCGCCGGGCAGCAATGGATTGGTGTGAACTTTACAAATAACAGTGGTTGTTCGGCCCCAAGCCCGACTATCAAAACCGTAGCTGTAAATCCAATGCCTGTTCCGACCATCACAGGCCCAACTTCGATATGTGCCAATACAGCAGGCAATGTTTACTCTACCGAAGCAGGGATGAGTGGATATTCATGGGCGGTTTCGGCAGGTGGCACAATTACCAGCGTTGGAGCGGTCCCTACCAACTCAATAACTGTAACCTGGACTACTCCTGGGTCGAAAACTGTTAGCGTTTCGTATTCAAATTCCTTTGGCTGTACATCAATTCCTACTGTTTATAATGTAACTGTTAATCCTAAACCAGTGGCTGTTGCAGGTGCTGACAGGGCAATTTGCATAAATAGCAGTACAACATTAGGCAGCGCAGCAATAACTGGCAGTTCGTACAGTTGGACTTCATTGCCAGCAGGGTTTACTTCTGAAGTTGCTAATCCAACGGTTACGCCTTTGGTTACAACAAGCTATATCCTGCTTGAAACGATAACAGCAACAGGCTGTAATAGTCGCGATACAGTGTTGGTTACAGTAAATCCTCTGCCTTTTATCACGTTAACAGGCCCAACATCGGTTTGTAACCTTTACGAAGGGAATATTTATACAACCGAAGCTGGAATGACAGACTATGTCTGGACAATCCCTGTTGGGGCAACTGTTACCGCTGGAGGCACAACCTCAAGCAATACAGTAACAATCAAATGGACCATAGCAGGAACAAGGGTTATAAGTGTAAATTACACAAATACCAATGGTTGTATTGCTTCTACTCCAAAACAATTGACTGTTACTGTCAAGCCAACGCCTGTTCCGGTTATCGCAGGAAGCAATTCAGTTTGTTCAAATACCAACACAGTTTATTCCACAACCGCATTCCAGTCGAATTATGTGTGGACTATTTCGGGAGGTGGAACTATTGTGAGCGGTCAGTGGACAAAAACAGTTACAGTTAAATGGGCAACTTCAGGGGCAAATTGGATTGGTGTAAATTTCTCAAATACCAGCGGTTGTTCAGCTCCTACACCTTCCATCAAAAACGTTACAGTAAATACCTGCAAATCTGCAAATATTGAGCCAGGAGCAACTAACAACACCCTTAATCCTAACATGTTTAACGGGACAGAGGATTTAGAAATGGTTGTTTATCCAAATCCAAACGATGGGTACTTCACAGTTAGTATTGCTGCTCATGAAACAGGAACTTACACTTTGCAATTAGTCAGTAATCTTGGGGTATTGGTTTACGAACTCAAGGATATTGAAGTTAGCGGTACGGTTAGCCGGAATATTGATGCAAAGCATTTGACGGCTGGTGTCTATACTCTCCTTTTGACCAACAAAAACCATTTGATACAAAAGAAGGTTGTAATACAGAAATAGCAACCAGGTAAATCAAGCACTTAATACACCCTTTTGGCAACGGAAGGGTGTATTTTAAGGCTTCTGAACTGAATGCCTTTTTATTTTATATGAACCGAATCTTCATCAAACAGTTATTATAAACATAAATACAAGGTTGAAATCAACTTGAAAAAAATCGGAAGTCAAATGTTTTTTTATTTTGTACTTTTGTATTGACAAAAAATGATGAAAAGATTGTAAACTGGTTATTTGCCAGCATTTAGAACAGACAATACACATCAAGTGCTAATCTTTAAATTAAATAAAAATGAAAAAAAATGTTACATACTTTTTTAAAATGCTATTCGCCCTGCTGCTTATGGGCTGGAGTGGCAGTGTGTCAGCACAATATTCGGGAGGTGATGGCTCAATTGGTAATCCTTATGAAATATCAAACCCAACTGATTTAGGCAATTTAAGTGCGAATAGTGGCGATTGGGCTTTGAATTTTATCCAAACTGCTGACATAGACGCTTTTGAAACTATTGGTTGGGATTTAGGCCAAGGTTTTTTGCCCATAGCAAACTTCGATGGCACTTATGATGGTCAAAACCATACCATTTCTAATCTATTTATTAATAGGCCATCATCTTTTGATGTTGGTTTGTTTGGGCTTGCAGGTGGAACTATCAAGAATCTTGGATTAGTGAATGTTGATATTACGGGAAATAATTTTGTTGGGGCAATTGGAGGGGAAGTGAATCTTATAAACAATTGCTATTCATCTGGTATTGTTAACGGAGGTAATAATGTGGGCGGTTTAGCAGGTTTTGTTGTAACATGCAATTATTCCTTTTCAACTTGTAACGTTACAGGGTTAGGCGATTTTGTCGGAGGTTTTGCCGGAACCGACGGGATTGATTTTATTACCAACTGCTATTCGACTGGAAGTGTTACCGGCAATGCCAATGTTGGTGGTTTTCTTGGGGCACTAACCGGTGTAATCGAAAATTGTTTTTCTTCAGGGAGTGTATCCGGTATTTCGGATTTTGGCGGCTTGGTTGGTATTGGCACAGGCGGAAACAATTGTTTCTGGGATATTCAAACATCTGGTCAAGCTGTCAGCTCTGAGGGCGAAGGAAGAACAACCGCCCAAATGAAAATGGTAAGCACGTATTTATTTGATCCCAGTTTGACTACTCCTTGGGACTTCACATTGGCCGGAAATGTATGGGCGTTTGATGGTGGCTACCCTTTCTTAAGGTACGAAAGCAAAACACCTGCACACGTTTGGCTTGGTGGTTCCACTGCTTGGGATTTAGACGCAAATTGGAGCGAAGGCTCAGTTCCAGTAATAGGAAATAATGTTTTTATCCCAAATGGAGGCAATTTCCCGACAGTTAGTACTGCAAATAAAGCTGCTACCAATCTCACAATTGAAAATGGAGGTGTTCTCACTTTAACCTCAATTGGTCAATTGACTGTTGCTGGCACTTTAACCAACAATACTGGTACTACCGGTCTAATTGTTAACTCAGGTGGTTCGCTTATTGAAAATACCGCTGGGGTGCTTGGCACTGTTGAAACCAATATAGTTGCTGGGGAATGGCATTTGATTTCCTCACCTATTTCGAATGCGGTTTCTATGCTGTTCTTAGGTAAATATCTACAGGAGCTCAATGAGGCCACAAATTCTTATTCTGATATCACAACAAGCGCAGTTCCACTTACACCTGCAAAAGGCTTCGCAATATTTGATGCTACAGGATTTACAGCGCAATATGCCGGGCCATTGAATACATCTGACAAGAGTTTCAATTATACAAAATCAGGTTTACCTGGTGAAGGATACAATTTGGTGGGAAACCCTTATCCATCAAGCATTAATTGGGATTTGGTTGTAAAACCAGCTACTCTGAACAATGCAACCTATCGTCATGTTGATAAAAATACTTGGGCAGCCTATGTTGACAACGTTAGCGTGCCTCTTATTGCAGGAACTGATCAATTCATTGCTCCAGGGCAAGGTTTTCTTGTACAAGCAACTGGCAGCGGTACTTTGACTTTTACAAACGAAGCAAAGGCTCACCATGCAACTGAATTTTATAAAAATTCAAACGAAGAAATTAAACACTTAGTTAGGTTGCAGGTTACAGGAAATGGTTATACTGACGAGGCAGTTGTTCGTTTCCTTTCGGATGCAACTGCTGAGTTTGATGGAAAGTACGATGCACATAAACTTTATGGAGATGTTGTGGAAGCTCCCCAAATTTATACAGTTGGCAGCACCCCATTGGCCATCAATGCTTTGCCCGAAACCAGTTCTGTTCCTGTTGGGGTTCATGTAGGGGTTACTGGCTCATTTACAATAGCCGCCACCGAAATGAAAGATTTGAAGTATGTTACCCTCGAAGACACCAAGACTGGGGTTTTTACCGATTTATCTGTTAAACCTTATGCTTTCAACTTTACGGCTGGCGAAAACGAACAAAGGTTTGTATTGCATTTCAGTCCTCTCGCAGTTAATGAAACCGAAAGCGTTTGTGCTACTGTTTACAGCAACAACCAAATTGTGTATATTAACATGAAGGATCAGGTTAAGGGCGATATCTCGATTTATGATATTTCTGGCAAATTGGTTTCTTCCAAATTAGGTGTGCAGGGAATGAACGAGATAAGCATTTCCACCACTGGGAATTATATTGTGAAGGTGATTACCAAGGACAATACTGTGGTTAAGAAAGTGTTTATTAAATAAGATAACGCTAAGAGGGAAATAGCCCCCTAAACCCCCCAACCCCTAAATCCTAACCCCTTTCTTAAACGAATTTAACAACGAAATATATGAAACGCAACCTTAAAATATTACTCATAGCTACATTTATGGTTACAGCGCCTCTGCTTATAATTGCCCAACCACATCCAAATGGTGGCAATAATCCAAATGCTGGCGGCTCAACCAATAATCCGGTAGGGCCAAGTGCGCCTATTGGAAATGGGACATTTATCTTGCTTGCGCTTGCCGCAGCGTATGCCAGCCGTAAAGTGCACGAATTACGAGAAACTACTGTCGCCGAATAAATAACGAAAATAAACTGTATTTTTACGTTTTGAATCAGTACCGGCAACACAGTTATCCTAATTTACGGGTTAGCTGTGTTGTTTCATTTTAGGTCTCGATACAAAATGTGCGCAATTCCTAAAAATAATTACTCGGATTAAAATCTATTGCAAAGGCTTCCGAGTTATCAAAGCCGTTTTTTTGTTTGTATCCAGTAATTGTATGACAATGTTATGGAAAAGTGGGTTTCTGCTTTGAACAAATTAGCACTTCCAAAATATCCATACATAAAAAAACCGGCAAGAGCCGGTCTTTTTATTTGTAATATATGGTCTGTTATTTTTGCAGTTTCTCAAGTATGTTTTTTGCTTCCTGACGATGGAAGTTATCAGGGTTGGAGGCAACTCTTGTAAACTGGCCAATTGCTTTTTCTTTTTGGTTGTTTTTGAGGTAGCAAAGTCCTAAGAACCATTCAGCATGTTCAATATAAAGGTTATCGTTTTCGATTATTATGGTATTAAAGGCTTTAATCGAGTTGCTATAGTTTTTTGTTTCAATATTTGCTATTCCATAATAAAACCAAACAGCAATATTAGAATTATCCTTATCCAGGATTTTTTTGAACAAATCGGATGACGAAACAAAGTCTTTTTGTTGGAATTTTATAATCGCTTCAACAATGTTTTCATCGCCACGGGTTTGGTCAATGATGTTCTCGGAATTATAGAACTGCGTAAACAGTGAATCGTTGGTGACATTATGCTTATTTTGAAAATAGAGCGTGGTGCTCAAAGTAAAAATTGCCAATACCGATGCTGCCGCGACCCACCTTTTCCTGTTTTTCAAACGTATTACCGGGGTTTCGGTTTTATTGACTTTGCTTGCTTCGATAAGCTTTTTCCTTAAATCAACAATATCGTCCCTTAAAATAGCGGCATCAATGGTTTGCGAAAGCTTGAGTTCTTCAGCCAAATCAGGGTTCAGTTTTAATTCTCGTATAAATGCAGCCCTTTCGGCAGGAGCCATTTCGTTAGCAAGGTATTGCTCGATACTGGCGGAGTGTTTAAAGTTAGTTGTCATTTTTTATAAATTTTCGGCTACGTGGGTCGTTGGCAATGCGTTTTTTCAATTCTTCCTTGCACATGTATTTTCGGGTTTTGGCATATTTTTCGGTTTTAAACCCCATAACAACAGCTACTTCGCGCAAAGGTATTTTATTAATGAACATCCTCAATACTTTCTGGCAATCATCAGGCAACGCCAAAAAATGAATCTGTATGAGCCTATGCATTTCGGTTTCTTCGTAACTTGCCTCCTGAAGCATATCTTTCGGCAAATCAATATAGCCTTCTATATCAGTAAGCCTATCGAAAATTGCCTTACGTTTATTGAGCTTTTGAAGCCAAAGGTTACGGCAGACAGAATACATGTAAGTTTTAAAAGAACTGGTCAATTTTAGTTGTCCTACAATTATCATGTTATAAATTATAATAATCCCATCCTGAAAAACATCCTCGGCATCTTCGCTTGTTCCGCCATTTTTAGTTACAAGGAACTTAATCAATGGAAAAAAATCCCTGTAAATGTAATTAATTACATAATCACTCCTTAATCTCACCCCTTCCAATATTGCTTCATCTGATAAATGAACCATCGCACGTTATATTATCCAGTTTTTCGGAAAAGGTAATACCATTTTCAAGTATTATTTTAGTTATTTATTCAAAATAAAATTTAGCACCCTGTGATTCAACTTTTTAGCATAAAAAAATATGTGAGACATTGTTTTATGAACAGGGGTCCAAATAAAATTATTTGCTCAAAAATCAAATTGTTTGCAAATATCATATAAATTTGCAAATTATTGAAAAATAAATTGTAAAAACAGTATTACCTTTATCTGAAAAATGGATAAAGGATAGTATAAGTATCAACAAGGTTGCATAGATGTTTGCCGAAACTTCTAAATTCAATTGTAGATACCTATTTATTGATTCAATAATTTCTTCCTAACTACCTGAATAAATCCATTTTCACCATGAAAAATACCTTGAAATCATTAGCCGTTCTGCTGATAGCACTGCTTTCAGTTCAAAACATTACTGCTGGAGTAATCAGCGGCAAAGTACTTTATCAGGGCGACAGCACCCGGCCTATCGGAAATGTTATTGTTGCGTTGAAAAACGTCAGTACAAATGCCATACAATCCTGCACTACTACTGGAAATGGCAATTATCAGTTTGCAAATGTTGTCAATGGGAATTATATCCTTTCAGGCACGACTTCTAATGCTAGTGGTGGGGTTACTTTTTATGATGCAGCTATGGTTTTTCTGAACATTCTCGGGTTTTATCAATTTACCCCAATGCAGTTTTTAGGCTCTGATGTTAATGGCAGCGGAACAATCACTTGGGCCGATTACAACCTGATTGTTTCGCATTTGCTGATGGGAACGCCTTTCCCAGTTGGGCCATGGAGGTTCGAGTCGCCAGCGTTTACGATTTCTAATTTTAAAGATGGGGTTCCTCACGGTTTGGGCGGGACATGTTCGGGCGATGTTGGCGGCACTTTTGTTCCTCAATATAACAATACACCGGCTTTGCCTGTCGCACAAGCAGGTACAATAAATGTTGCAAGCGGCGAGCCTTTCACAACAAATATAGTTACAAACAAGCAACTTTCGATTACTGGCGCAGGAATAATAATCAATTTCCCTTCAGAATTAATACGAATAGAATCTGTTGATTTTAAAGGTGTTGAATATGAGTATAATATTAAAAGCAACCAAATACATATAGTTTGGGGTAATCCAAATACAAATCCAATAAATTTTGCTTCTGGCGAAACCTTTATAACTTTACATGGTACAACCTCCAGAGCATTCAAATCAGGAATGGCAGCAAGCCTTAGCCTTGATGGGAATACAAGTTTGATGGATGCTACAAATCAGGAAGTTAAGAACCTAAGCTTTGCTTCACCGTTGCTTCAAGCCAGCAATGCCACGCTTAGATTAAGCAACTTCCCAAATCCATTTACTGCGCTAACCAAACTTTCTGTTTATAATACTGAAGATGGCGAAGCTACTGTTGAGATTTTCGGTGTTGGCGGACAATTGGTAAAAACCCTTGCTATTGGAAATCTGAAAGCCGGTTACCACGAAATTGATTTGGATGCATCGCAATTGGCTCCTGGTTATTATGTATGCAGATTGCACCTTCAAAATGGACTTGGAGAAACAACCAAAACTATACGCTTGTTAAAGAGTGAATAAGTGAATTGAAAAAATCAAACCGCAATTTATATATGGCTTTGGTTTATTGATCTCACCAGTATTTTGTAAGTAAGGCTAATCGTCTTTAAAACAAGGTACTGGTGGTTTTTTTATGCCTATTTTTTCGTTGAAATAAATGCATTCGTTGCGAAGAAAATCAAACTTGAGAATTTACTTGCTTTTTCAATCCAGTTCACGGTTTATTCATTTTTTCCAATACTCACAAAATGTATAGATTCAACTGATTTCAACGCCCTGTCGGAGAAAAAATCTGCTGCCGGATAAACCATAAATGCCCCACCATCCGCTTCTTTTTCGGATTCGGTAAGCAGAAATTCAGCCTGATCATTCCGGTTCATTACTTCGCTAAAGCTATATGCAGCATGGTAACCGTCTTTTCCTGCAATTACAAATAATCCTATTTTTAAATTATTTTCATCTGGCTTTATATATTTCGACAATAATTCTTTGAGCAATATTCCGTTAAAAGGGGTTGTTCCATGTATGCCTCGGCCACGGCCATAAAAAACTGCTGGATAAGTCAGCTTTTGTAAACCAGCGGGCAGAATACTTATTTCATCCATTTTTTTTAAATCATTTGAAATCGAAAAACTGCCACAATACATGGGGTTCATACCTTTGGTAATTACATATTTACCTGAATATGATTTTACTGTGATGCGGGTTGGATTACTAATATTGCGGTGATTAAGCAGATCTGCTGCCACCACAAGCCTTGAATCTGTTGGTAAAGGCCACAAATCCTTGGTTTTTGATGGAACTATCCGTGCAACCTGTGTAGCCACAAGTATTTCGTGGCGATGGATAGGGTAATAGATTTCACCCCAACTAAAAACCACCTTCTCACCTTTATCGTTCTCTATTTCAACATATAGATCAATGATTGGGGGAAAATCAGCTTCGTTTTTCTTTTTCAGGACTGAGAGGTTCAGTATGTCGTACAGCGAATATCCATCATAACGGTAAGCTCCAACAAATTTATCTTTTCCATCCTGCAAAAGAGTTTCTTTTACTATTACCGACCGCAATGGCAATGTCCCGACATTAATTTTTCCGGGATTTGCGATTTCACCTAGCAACTCTATGCCGGTAGTTTTAAGTTTGATGGTTTCAGCATCATCATAAAAGTCATTTGTCTGTGCTTTTAATCCTTGAAAGGACAACATCGTTACGGCAATCGTGAGCAAGATAAGTTTTTTCATTTTATTGGGATTTAAAAATTAATGGCAAATTCAGCGGAAATAAAACGTCCTGGACAAACAGCATATTTACTGTCGTAAAACTTAATATCCAACAGGTTTTGAACATTAAAGGATATTTTATAATGCTCTTTAATGGTTTTCCAGACTTTTAAGTCAATGGTTGTATAGGCTGGATATTTGTCTGAGAGCAGGATCTCGTCCCAGGTATTTTGGTCGTTGATATACATAGAACCGTTGTAACGCACGAATACGCTTGTGTTTACTATATAGCTATAATAATTTGCCCCAGCAGTAAAGATATGTTCGGGAACATCAGTAAGGAATTTTCCAGAAAGGTCAATTGTGTCGTTCCCGGCAATTTTATTATACTCAATAATCGTAGAATGCGTGTAGGCATAATTTGTGAAAAATGAGATTGATTTTGTCAAATCATACCTGAATTCGGCTTCAAGCCCATACATTTCAACATCGCTGATATTGGCGCGGATAAAAATCGGCCTGTCTCCAAAACCCATATCAATAGTTTGGCCATTGCTTACATAATACTGAAAATCAGTTCCCCGCGAATAGTAAACCGAAGTGGCAAAAGTTGATTGGGTGTTAGGCTTAAGATCAATACCAGTTTCATAATTGTTGAGGTATTCGGGCTGAACAGATGGGTTTGCAAGTTTAAAACCTCCTTTTATCCTACCTGAGCGGCAAAGGTCATCGAGTACCGAAGGCCTGAAACCACGGGAATACATCACATACAAACGAGTGCTTTCGCTCCACTTGTATTGAGCTGAAAGCCGAGGGCTAAGAGCATTCCAGGTCTCGGACGGCATATTTGGGTCCTGATACCCGTACATAAATTCAGTTTCCATCGAAGGAGTTTCTATGTAAAAGGATCCATTATAAAAAGTTGCCACATCGAACCTGATTCCGGCAATGAGCCTGATTTTTTCATGCAATAATTTAACTTCGTCTTGTGCAAACAGTGCATAGGTGTTCATCTTACCCTTGTTGTACACAATATCTGTGGAAGTGAAGTACTTATCATAAGCATCAACGCTTCCGTTTTTAAAATCGAAACCAGCAGTAAGTACCTGATTATGCAAAAAATCTGTTGAAATAGAGGAAGACAGGCCAAAATCGCGCCGGGTTGACAGAACATCATACCAGGTGTAGTCATCTTTCAGATATTCGTTTACTTTTTTATAATTTTCGGTAAGGCTGTAAATAGAAGAATTCAGTTTAAACTTTTTCAAATTACCACGATAATTTAGGATCAAGCCGTACGAATCATGATCGGTAGTATTCCCATCAGGTTGGTAGACTTTTTCACCGGTTCCGCGCCTGTCGTTATAGTAATTTACAGTTGCTTCCAGATTATGCTTATCCGAAAACGAAAAACCGGTTTTAAAATTCAGCCCGGCTTCCTGCATGTTGGATTTTACGATATAGGGATTTGCTTTTACATCTGCATCCGATTGTGTGATGTAGCCATCGCTCTTTTTAGCCGAAAGGTTTGCCTGCCAATACAAAGAATTTGCGGGTTGCTTCAAATTAATTTTACCTCCGGCATTCAAGCGGCCACCCATAGTATTAAAAGTTCCATATTCCAGCGATGCGATTAAAAATAGCTTTTTGTCAGGTGTTTTTGTGATAAAATTGATTATCCCGCCCATTGCATTGCCACCATACACAGCGGATCCTGCCCCTTTTGTGATTTCTATTTTTTGCACCGAATTCATATCTATCATGTTCCAATCTACTGTTCCCCCATCGGACTTATTTATTGGCACGCCATCAACCAGGACCAATACCCGGCCCTGCTCCTTGCCACTCATCCCTCGCATGGTAACAATGCCCTTGGTGCTAAAAATCCCGAAAGGCCTGCTGTAATTGATGCCGGGAGCATATTTCAGCACTTCGTCAATATTTTGCATAGGTACACTGTTCAGCATTTTTGGCGAAATCAAATTGACCCTTACCGGAGTATTCAACATGCGGTTATCGGTACGTGTGGCGGTAATTACAAATTCATCCATGTTGATGGCGGTTGGCAAAAGGGTGAACACCGGCAATCTGTTTTCGCCTGGTTTAAGAGCGGTTTTATAAGTGAATTTTTCGAAACCAATAAAACTAACTGAAATTGAAACCGAATCGGATGTATATCCAAAAAGCTGAAATTTTCCATTCAAATCGGAAATTGTCCCTTTATCCAAAATGGAAATTGTTGCGTTTGAAATGGGTTTGCCATCCGCGCCACTAATTATTTGGCCACTAATACCCGATTGCGCCATAGTCCTGGTTGGAATAGCCAAAACAGTAAAAACTAATACAATAATCAGAAATGAAAGCTTTTTCATGAATCAAATGTAGTTACTAGATTTTGGCGATCAGATATATACATAATTGTAATGGTTTCAAGAAGTGTGAGGTTAAGTTTTGCTTTCCTTCGGTTTTCCGTATTTATTTCTGGACTTTTACCGAAATTTCTATTACACCATCGTCCTTTTGATCAGCATGAACCACTTTTACCAAACCATATTTACATTCCTGTGTTTTGAAAGGGATTACTTTGCCAGTGTATCCATATTTGCAATTCCCACTTACTTTATCCGATTTATAAGCGGTTACAAGCAGGCTGTCGTTCTCAGCAGCATCAAACTGTCCGGTTGTAACCAGGTTGTTGTCACTTGTTTGATAATCGTATAGAGTATTGTTTTTAACCGGCCAATTGGCAATTTGCGGAAAATATCCGGTAGCTGCGGTGTAACCGGGACATGTAAATGTTGGTGATGGCAGGCCAGAAGTAATGTAATAATAGGCCATAATATCAATTTCAGCTTCATGCCCACTTACCGAGGTTTCGCTGAAAGAAGTACCGGTATTTACATCGAGATAATGCCCATACATATTCCCATTTTGGTAGTTGAGTTTGATGTTCTCAAAATAATTGATAGAGCCATAAGCCGTTCCAGTCCCTTTGAAAAAAGTAAGGGTATTGATGGCTGTATCGCGGTCGGAATTCATCACCACAACCCGCCAAAGTTCAACCGCTGAGGTATCTTTAGAAAATAGAAAATCCTCGTCAAGTCCTTCGTTACCAACATAAATACCACGATCCCATTGGGTAACTGTGTCTTTGTTTGTAATCCTGTCGATGCGGATGTATGTAAGCGGAACGCCAGCACCCGAGGCTAAAACCCCAATTTTAATGCTGCCGCCAACCGGTATATGTTCACCATTTTTGGAATACTTAGTTCCGGTTTTTAATATCAATGATGCTCGTTTAATCGGTTCATCCTTGGCACACGACAGGAAAATTGAGCAAATAGCGACGTAAAAAAGCCACACTCCTTTTAATAAGAAGTGTGGCCTTTTATTAGTTAACCTGTTAAGAATTAACATATTATTTCTGAATTTTAACATCAATCTGAAGTGTTCCGGTTTCGGTACCTTCAACTACTGTTACTTTGTACAAGCCATATTTGCCGGTATGAAGTTTAAATGCAAACACATCGCCAACGGCAAGCAGGTTTGCTTTTTTATACGCTTTGGCTGAACCATAAGCTTCTAAAATTACGGCATCGTTCTTCACCGCATCAAATTGGGCGGCTGTCAAAGTGGTTTTCACAAAGAAAGTAATATTCTTGGTAGTGTAAAAATCAGGTGCTGATGTTCCGGTAAAAATGCCGGTTATGTTTGAACCTGGAGCGGCCAAAGTCATTAAGTTAACATGCGATGCTGTGTTTTCATAAAAACAGAACATATTGATATCGGCTTGATGGTTAAACGCATCAGCCTGAAAATACATGGTAGAAACGCCGCCGGTCAACGAAAGGAAACTCTTTTCGGTTGCATTGTTTTGTGCTCCAAATTTAATTGAATTGACAGTAGCTATTTCGCCAAAATTCCCTGTTATTGTGATTGAATCCGATTTTGTGTTTCCTGAGATATCGGTTGTCACAAACTTCCAGACTTCCTTATCAAGGACGGATTTTATTGAGTAAAAATCAAATGTAAAGCTTGCTGTGTTAATTGTAGAGTCAACTAATTGGTTGCCATTGGCATATATCTGGAACTTTACAAGGTTATTGGTCCCATTAGATGTTGCAATGATGCCAAAATTGAGCGTATCGGCATAGTTGGCAGTTGTGTTTGCCGAAATATAGCCTGCATCATGCTTATAGGTGATAGTTGGGAGAATAATAGGATCTTCCTCTTTGGTGCAGCCTGCAAGGAAAAATGAAGTAGAAATAAGGACAAGGCTGATGATTGCAAATAGTTTTTTCATGGATTTGATTTTTGGGTTGATTTATTGCGTTTGGTATAGATATTCATATCGCCTGCAAAAGTAGTTTTTTATAAATATCGTGCAACATCAAAGGAAAAAAATTCCAGTATTGAATATTTGCCAGAATTGGAAATAGTAAACGACAGAATATCAATGTTTTTTATGTACAGTCAAATAATTGAGTACTTACAAATTCTGATCGTAATAGTCGGCAAGCTTCTTGTAAAGATGCAATCTGTCGGTGCCACTTACGTTGTGTTTGTGTTGGGGATATATAAAATAGTCAACTTGCTTGCCTTTTTGGATACAGGTTTGAATAAACTGAAGGCTGTTTTGCCAAACCACTGTATTGTCCTGTGCACCATGTATTACCAACAATTTTCCATCAAGCTGATCCACATAATTGAGAATGCTGGATTTCTTGTAACCTTCTGGGTTTTGGTCAGGAGTATCCATATAGCGTTCGCCGTACATTATTTCGTAGTATTTCCAGTCAATAACAGGGCCGCCACAGGTTGCGACTTTAAAAATGCCGGGATTCCTGAGTTTCAACGTAAGTGTTAAAAAACCGCCATAACTCCAGCCATCGATCCCAATCCGCGCGGAATCAACATAAGGTAAGGATTTCAAATAAGCGATGCCAATCATCTGATCTGCATTTTCGATGTCGCCCAAACTGCGATGGATTGCCTGCTCAAAATCTGCGCCACGGTTGGAAGTTCCATGGTTGTCCATTGTCCAAACAATATAACCTTTAGTGGCCAAGTAGTTTAAATACAAATTTGCCCCGCCCAACCAAGTGTTTGTAACCAGTTGCGAATGAGGTCCACCATAGACGTAAACCAAAACAGGATATTTTTTTGAAGCATCGAACCCAAGCGGTAAAATCAGCCTGCCATACAAATCGCTCCCATCATCAGCCTTTAATGTGACAAAACTTGTTTTGCCTAAGATAAACTCTTTCAGTGGATTAATGTCTTCAGCAATTAACCGTAGCGATTCTGCCTTTTCGTTCAACAAAACTGTGCGCGAACCAATTGTCAGGCTACTCAAACGGTCGATTATGTATTTTCCGTCAGGTGAAATATGGGTTGTATGTATGCCTTCGCCTATCGTGTGTTTTTTTGTTTTTCCTGATTTTAGTTCAACGGAAAATAAATGCCTTTCCAAAGGGCTTTCCTGGGTAGAAGTATAATATATTTTGGTCTCTTTGGGGTTAAGGCATTGAAATGCAGTAACTTCCCATGAGCCTTTAGTTATTTGGTTTATTAGTTTGCCTTCGGTATCGTAAAGATAAAGATGGTTAAATCCATCACGGCGGCTTTGCCAAATAAATTGCGAAGGATTCGTTTTCAGGAAAACCAACCCATTCAGAGGCTCAACGTACTCGTTATCAGCTTCCTCAAAAAGGGTTTTGACAAAATCACCTGAAACAGCATCATATTTATTGAGCCACAAATGGTTTTGGTTGCGATTGAGAACGACAATGTAAATGAATTTTTCATCTGGGTTCCATGTGATATTTGTTAGGTATTGTTCGGCGGGTTCGCCTGTTTTCAGAAAAACAACCTGTTCTTTTTCCGGATTGTAAACGCCAACAGTTACATGGTGGCTCGCCATCCCAGCCATCGGATACCGCATGTATTCGACTTTTGCAACACGTTCATCGATGTTTACCAAGGGATATTCGGTAACCATAGTTTCATCCATCCGGTAAAAAGCCAGCAGATTGCCTTTCGGCGACCAAAACGTGCCGCCTTTTATGCCAAATTCGTTGCGATGTACCGTTTTTCCGTTTACTATACCCTTATTTGTATCGGCGGTAACAGCAACAACTTTTCCATTTGATGAAACAAAAAGGTTGTTTTCTTTTGTGAAGGCTAGGCGATTGGTAGTTGGTTCAAAATCCATATTTTCGGCAACTGCGTCGTAACTGCTTGCCAAAATAAGGTTCTTCGTAAGTATGTTGAATCTGAATATTTTCGAGTCGTTTGTAAACCTGAATGTGTTTTCATCTTCCCATTTAAAGGTTGGGATGCTTTTCAATTTCTCTTGGTTTGATTTCTCGAATTCTTGGTTGAGGCTTTCAAGCGAAAATATTGTATCAACAGCCCCGGTTTTGGCCACGCCCTGAACAATACGGTTATTCGAGTTCCATGTGAACACATTATCGTTGCGCCATTGAATATTTGATAAGGATGAAGGAAACAGTTTTCGGTTCATCAGATCATCGATTCCCAATTGTTTTTGTTGTGCGAATAATGGCTGTGCCGCAATTAATGACAACAGCAGCAAGGTCAGTAATATCCTCATATTCTTTTTGTCGAATTAATTATTTTGTGCTTTTGTGTATCGCATCTGACATTTCGGCCATGAGACTGGATTTTTTTTCAAAAGCTGTCCCAACCACAATAATATCGGCACCAGCTTTTGCAGCGGCACTGGCTTGAGCTGGAGTGCGAATCCCACCACCTGTGATGAGTGGGATATTAATGTTCAGTTTTACTTGCTCTATCATAGCCGTTGGGACATTTGTATTCGCTCCGCTGCCAGCCTCTAGGTAAATCAATTTCAACCCGAGCATTTCGCCAGCCATGGCGGTACAAATGGCAATATCCATTTTATCCGAAGGTATGGGCAAAGTATTGCTCATATACTGTACCGATGTGGTTTTTCCGCTTTCGACAAGCATGTAACCGCA